>JBCCCT010000007.1:0-40056 GCA_039033355.1 Pseudomonadota bacterium
GACATCTTCAGTGGCGCGATAGGCATACTCGCCAAACACTTCCCACTGATTGTCCAGACGCCAGGTTGCGCCCGCTTTGACCTGATAAGCAATCTTGCCTTCGCTATCATCGATCACGGAGATCCCGGATGGCTGATAGGTGACAGACACATCTGCATACCCAATACCGGCCCCAACATAGGGCTGAAGCGCACCGGTCTGATTGAAATCATAATATCCGTTGACGAAAACGGCGGTCGTGGAAATGTCACCACGTCCGTCCGCGACCACGGCAGCAACCGTTGCCCCCAGCGGTGTTGGTGAGCCGGCAATAGCTGCAGCATCGACAGCATCAATGCTGCCACCGCCGAGTGTCACACCTGTGTGCGTGTCGACATCAGCGCTCGAATAGGTGACTTCGATGCCGGACCGGAAGCCGTTGCCATAACGCGCGCCGACTTCGCCAGAGAAGGCGGTCCCGCCGTCAAACTCGGTCGACCAGCCATAAGGTGTGCCAGCGGCGACATCCAGCGTGGAGCCGTCGCCCAGATTCCCGGTTGTGAAGGCACCGGTTGACCCGGAATTGTCACTATCATTCTGTTGGGTCAGGCCGATTGAGCCGCCAACATAATATTCCTGTGCCGACGCCGCGCCAGCAATCACGAGTCCTGCCGCAAGGGCGGCTGCTGTTTTGATGAGTTTCATACTCAACTCCCTGCATTTCACGAGGGCTTTTCCCCCGTCGCGGTGGTAAATAGTATTCTGTATACGATAGGCAATATTAAATTTTATTTGGGCTTGCTAATTGCACCACAGTCTGCTCAACGGCCCCTAGGGGAAATTACTGCACCAGGACGTTACACATGTTGCCTAAACCGCACGCTGAGATCGCACCAAACACACTCGATTTTGAAATCCTTCCTTTGGTCAAGCCGACAGGCTTTCGGGAATATGATGCGCGATGGTGGTTTAACGGGATAGGACATGAAAAAGCGCCGGAACTCAACTTAACAGGCGTTCAGGCGCTCGGGCTCGGTATGGCAACTCTGTTTCATGAGTTGGGAGTCGAGCCGAAGGTTGTCACCGGTCACGATTTCCGGTCGATCAGTCAACCGATCAAGAATGCCTTGATCCTGGGCATGGTACAGGGCGGATGCGAGGTCCTGGATATCGGCCTGGCGCTGTCGCCCATGGTCTATTGGAGCCAGTTTGAACTCGACTGCGCCTGCTGTGCCATGGTGACGGCGAGCCACAATGAGAATGGCTGGACCGGGGTGAAAATGGGCGCCAATCGCCCTCTGACTTTCGGTCCTGATGAAATGGGACGATTAAAGGAAATCGTGCTGAGTGGTGACTTTCAGCCCAGAGCGGGTGGCGGACATTTCCGCGTCGACGGCATGCGCGAGCGATATATTGAAAGCGTGGCCGAAGGCGTCTCGATCAAACGCCCGCTAAAGGTCATCGCCGCGTGCGGCAATGGGACGGCAGGGGCATTCGCGCCAGACGCGCTGCGCAAGATGGGGGTCGAGGTGATCGAGATGGATTGCAATCTCGACAACACATTCCCGAAATACAATCCAAACCCGGAAGATGCAGCGATGCTGCACGCCATGTCAGCGGCCGTGAAAGAGCTCGGCGCGGATATCGCGCTAGGATTTGATGGCGATGGCGATCGTTGCGGCGTGATTGACAATACAGGCGATGAGATCTTTGCCGACAAGATTGGCCTGATGCTGGCGCGAGACCTCTCAAAAGAGTATCCCGGCGCCAAATTTGTCGTCGATGTAAAGTCGACCGGACTGTACAAGACGGATCCGGTCCTGGAGGCCAATGGATCTACGGTTGATTACTATAAAACCGGCCATTCCTATATTAAACGCCGGACCACGGATCTTGATGCGCTGGCCGGGTTTGAGAAGTCAGGCCACTTCTTCTTCCGTCCCCCCATCGGGCTGGGCTATGATGATGGCCTGATTGCCGCCAAGGCAATCCTGGAAATGCTGGATCGCAATCCCGACAAAACCATGGCGGATCTAAAAAGCGAACTCGGCGTAGCGTTCACCTCCCTGACCATGTCGCCGCACTGCGCAGACGAAATCAAATATGATGTCATCGAGCGGATTGTCGAAGAGTATAAGACTCTGCTCGGGACCGAAATTCTCGGACGCAAAGTGGTGGATGTGAACACGGTCAATGGGGCTCGCGTCACCCTCGAGGATGGCTCCTGGGTATTGGCGCGCGCCAGCTCCAACAAACCTGAATTTGCCGTCGTGGTTGAGAGTATGCGATCCGAAGAGGACATGATCGCCCTGTTCCGGGAAGAGGTGAAACCGCGCCTCGCCAAGCACCCCGAAATCGGCGCCTATAATCAGGAAATCTAGGCGTTTGACCGTAGCCAGTCATAGGCCGCATTAACCTCGCGCATGCGCGTCGCGGCAGCGGCCCGCTTGGCATCACTGTGCTGACTGGAAACGAACTTGTCGGGGTGAAAGTCCTTGGCCAATTGGCGATACGCGGTTTTAATATCCAGCAAGTGGACCGGCTCGCTGAGACCGAGCACGCGCAGATGACTGGCTTTCAGATTGCTCGTTCCATTCCCGGCCTGAGCGCGGCGTTTCTTGTATTCCTGCCATTCAGATCTGTTTGAGCTCTGGGCGCGCTGATATTGTGTGTCACGCCACTTGCCGCGATAGGGCCGCTTCGCTCTAGCGAATGACTCTTCCTCCGCCGCTGTCTCAGTCGCATAGCGCCGGGCAAGCGCGCTGGATGCCGATGACAGCATGCGTTTCAGGACCGGCCAGACCAGAACATAGAAAGCCAGCGCGACTTGCAGCAGGATGACATGTGTCACTGCATTCCAGGTCCAATTCATTCTAGATACCCGCCGCGTATTTGTATGAAGTCCCTGGGCAGATTAGTCGGCAAACTGTTTGAGAAACTGGCAATAAATTCTGCAAAATTCCAAACGTTGAGAGGCCTTTCGCCCAGGGGTTTGGCTTGGAACCGCGATCAAATGCCGATCCGGACGTCGTCTTCTAGCGGATATCCTCATAGTGACGCGCCAATTGTTCTGGCCGGGCGCCGAAGCCCCACATCAAGCCGACATAGAGGAAGGTCATATTGGCCCGCCAGAATCCCCATTCGGCAACGCGCCGGTCGGAAGACCAGACCTTTCGGGGGACCTGACGAACCCGTCCGCGGCCAGCGCGAACCATGCGTAAGCAAAGATCGGCTTCTTCCATAATGGTCTGCTCTGTCGACCAGCCCCCGATCGCCTCGAAATCCGCGCGTCGGCAAATGATCACCTGATCGCCGAACAGAAGGCGACAGCCGCGCAAAAAAGAGATCGGCCGAAACAGCATTGGCGCATACCAGGTCTTGATGAAATTATGAGCGGTCGTCACCCGCCGCACACCGCCCTTGCCGCGCATGACCGAGATGAATCCGGCCAGGGCGGTCTGCTGATTGGACAGGACATCCTCGGTCAGCGCGATGAAATCATGCGGGACTTCCGTGTCGGCATGCAGGAAGCAAAGCCGATCTCCCGTTGCGCGTGCAGCGCCGAGATTCATTTGTGCGGCGCGTCCGCGTGGCGCGTTCTCGATCACGGTCACGCCGCTTTGTTTGGCGAGTTTGACCGTGTCGTCCGCGCTGCCCGCGTCGACGATGATGATCTCTTGTGGGCCTGGCGCCAGTTGATCGATGACCTTAAGCGTCGCAGGCAAGGCCGCCGCCTCGTTCAACGTGGGGATGATGATCGAAACGGCCATGCCTTTTAAATAGGTCAAAATCGATTTCGCGGCATGCGTTTTTTGCCGCCAGGCTCCGTCGGTTCGCGGATTAACCCGAATTAACAGCGCAAGCCGCGCATTCGGGGCTAAAAATCAGATCATGAAGACAAGGTTTGGGGGACAGAATAGCCGTCGCGTCTGGACGGTTTTGGGTGTTTCCCTGGCCCATGTGGCACTCATCGGATGGCTGGTGACCCGCGTGATGACCCCGCTGGAACCGTCACCTCTGGATTCTGTCGATGTGGTCTTCGCGGAACGCGCACTGCCCCCCATCGAACCAGATCCCAAGCCTGATCCAGCCCAGCTTGATAAACCGGCAGAACCCGATGATCTTGCGCCGCGGTCCACGCCGTCAGTGCCAGCGGTTTCGACCCGCGAAGCGCAGAATGCCGAGCCAACGGTCCTGACCAGATTGGACCCGGGCGAAGACGCGCAGGCAGTGGAACCGGCGTCCGACTCTCTTGCAGACACAGAGGCCGTCCTGGACCCACAGATTCTCAGCGCTGTTGTGCAAAACTTGTCCTGCCGCGACCTCAAGATGCATCGAAGTGAATCCTGTCCAAAGGCCGATCCGTTCGAGATCGCCCTGGCATCCGAGGCGCGCCAGACGGCCGCGCCGGCCGCGCCACTTCTGATTGGCGACTATGGTCCGAAAAACGCGTTGGAACGATTTGCATCGCAAAAGGATCGAACGCCATATCTGATGCCTGGCATGTCAGCTGACCTGTTTTCAGATGGTATGGCGGATGGGGCCTATAATGCGGCGCGCATTCGCAATGGCTTGTCGCCGCTCTGGGACAAGGAGATTGAGCGCGGGTTCAGGCGCCAGGACTAGTTTGTTTTCGAACGCTTGGCTTAGCTGCCGGTCTTGGCCGCTGTGTACCGGCGCAAGGCTGCCAATGCCTTGCCTTGATCGGCTTCCGGCACATTGGCCCAGGCTTCCAGCATATCTGTGGTCAAGTCGCCGGGGCCATGATCCAGCAGAAATCCAGGCGAGACGCCAAGATGCGGTGCAAATCGATGCAGCCACGCAGCTGACAGCCCGCGTTGTCCATTCTCCAGCAGCGAAATGACCGCAGCTGTCGTTCCCACGCGCTCGGCGAGCTCCTCTTGCGTGAGGTGTCGGAATTCACGCCAGGCTCTCAAATTATTCTGGAGATTCGGTTTGGTCATGGGGCTCAGGATCCGTCTTCCCGGACAGGGATTGAAACAACTTTCTCGGGGTCGGGTTGAGGGTTGAGGACGTCTTCTATCGCCCGCCCAAGTTCGGCATAGCTGTCCAGCGCGACATCGATCGGCTGGACGAAGGTCTGCCCATATTCGATCTCGCCCGTATTCCTGTTGATCCGTCGCCTTTGCCCGATGACGGTCTGTCCCGGGCCCGCCCGAAACTCGACATGGATTTCGAGCCACACTTCGCCTTCGGCATCATCGCGTTTGCGGGTTCCGGTGCGAGGCCGAAAATAGGTCAGTTTGGACGCGACCTCATCATGGGCCTTGTACAACGCAAATCCCTGATTGGCGGTTTCGTAGAAGACTTGCTTGTTCCATTGCGATGACTCGCGCGGATTCAAAGGATTGTAGACGATCACATCATCTTCCAGTCCGGTCGTTTCATACAGGTTCAAGCCAAGTGTGAAGGCGTGAAAGAACACGGCGCGTGAATTGCTGATTTGCAGGTTCGGACGTTCGATCGAATCATAGACGATGTCATCGCCTTCGAGACTGAGTTTTGGGACCGACTTGACGCGATGCCCAATCTCGAACCCAAGGCTCTGGGTCCCCAGAACAACTTGCGGCAAATTGCTGATATGCACTCGCATACAAACCCCACCGAGACTTACGCTCGAAACGAATGCTGAAAGCTTAGCATGTGCAGAAGCACGGTCAAATCGGGCCGATTGGCGGCGCGACCGCTACAGCGCTTCGGAATTTGCCATCGCGTGCGACTTGAGGATGTCCAGCAGCACGTCTTGCGACGCATAAGGCACGAACAGGTCGCCGGACTTGGCGAAGACAATTGGCAGCCCCAGGCGCTTGGCCTCTGCGGTGATCGCATTTTTCCAATTCGCCGTTGTCTCGTGGCCGGAAAGAATGATGGCATTGGACGCGCTGGTAATCTCGGGATCCCAGCGTGTGTCCTCGATCAAGGCGTTTTGCAAATCATAATAGAAAGTATCTGGCGTGATATTCTGCAACATGCGCCCGGATTCCCGAAAGTCTTCGAGATTGCGAGAGACATATTGCTGATCACCTGCGCTCTTTTGCGCAAATTGCCGATAGAACCAGATCGGATCGCGCCGCAAGACCGCTTTCAATCCCCGCACAGCAATCTTCAGCCCGCTCCGCGATAGCAGGGTCTGTCGGATCATTCGTTTCAGCCAGGGCGGTTTGATGACATCCCAAATGGCGGGATGGAATAGGGGGTTTGAGTAGATCGTAAACTGAATTTCCGCGTTGAGTTGCGCCAGGCGATAACAGATCGAGTTCGACGAGCCCAATCCGAGCAGGGTTACATTCCTGAGCTCAAGACTGTTGATCAACAAGCTGAACAGCGCCGTCTCTGACGCAATAGCGGAGCGATTCTTCACCTGATCTCGCCCCAGCAGCGCGGGTGGCAGGCCCGGCAGATTACCAAATCCGGGGCGGCGGCAGAAAACGACCTGATAGCCGGCCGCCCACATTTTTTCGCAAAACCCGAAAGACGGTGGAATCGGAAAATCAATTGAATTGATGATCAGCAGAGTCGGTCGATCCGCCAGCTCTTCGCGATGAATCATCAGCTCCATCTCGATCGATGTGTCGGCGAGCTTGTATGGACGCAGACGACGCGGGTCAGACGGCTTCTGTGGCCAGTCACCTTCTGAAACTGTTGCGTTCACCCCATGCATAAGGCGCGAACCTAACGGGCATGTGGCGGGCTGTCTATTTTGGTTTTGCAACATTGTGCAGACGACGTGTCGATAGTTTGAGCTAGCTTACAATTGCCTGTTCAAGCGTTTGCTTGGCCAGTTCCAGTTCTTGCATCAATTGGCTGCCCGGTTCAGTCGGCTCTGTTTCATCGGTCAATAAGGCCTTTTCGACAGCCGATAACCAGGCTTGGCAGTGCGCCAGATCCTTCGTGCTGCCCTTCCAGATTGGCTGTCCCTTATCCCCTTTTGAAAACAAGTCCGCGCTCCTCCTGATCGAATTGTTGCACATTGCAATAAAAGATCAAGCGCGAAATCTCGATGACCCTTGCCCGTCCTGGGTCAAAGACAAATTGGCGGCACGCGCTCCAGCTCGTCATGATCGATCCCGACATCTTCTCGAATGAACTCGATCAGCGGGACGATGGGGCGGGCAAATCCCACCCGTCCGTCCTGACTCAGGCGATTGGCATCGACGCCTTGATGAATGGCAATGACCTTGCCGCTATCGAGATCAAAGACCGGGGCGCCAAAAGCGCCTTTCAGGGTCGCATGGCGATAAGTGACGCCTTCGCTGTTGGCGACATCGAGACCACTGGTCACCAGCAGCGTCAATTCTTCCTGACCCCCCTCATTGGCGGTCAGGCCATCTATACCAAACAAGGCAAAGCGACCGCCGCCGGATGGTCCCCACGGGTCGCGTTGGCAATCGAAATCGTCTGGTTGCAATGGCCGGGTGCCGAATGGCGCTTCGCCTTGCAAGGCGAAGACTTTGAAGACTGGTTCCGCCGCCAATTCCAGAGGCGTGCGCCAAACCGGTTCCGGGTCCAGGAGCAGAGGCTCGGCGCCGCGCAAAGTCGGAAATGTGGCTGTGATTGCATCCGTTGGTGGATCACTGATGTCTGCGTCCGATGCGCCAACGGGCATCAGCTCTTCCGGCGTCAGATATCTTTGTTCCATGATGCTGTGATCAATGGTTTCATCATCCAGATTGCTGTCCAGTGCGGGGGTATCTTCCGGTTCTGGCACCAGGAAGGGTTTTTCCAGGATCTCGGACTCGCTTGTGTCCTGCGGGGCGACAAAGGCACGCGAGAATTGCCGACCCTCGAACGCGTCCGCCCCTTCGGCCCCGCGCGCATCCGTGGCGGCCAGGAATTCATCCAACTGGCGGTCTTCCTCAATCAGCTCCGCTTCACTCTTGAATCGCGGCGTCAGGACATAAGGCGTGCCGGCCCAATCAGGGTGTATGACGGCACCATCAATCAGGATCCCGGTCACAATCTGCCGCCCTTGTTGAAGCCGAACCACGGCGCCCGCAAAATTGGCGGCAACGGGAAACCAGCCGCCTTTGGTCTCGAACGCATCACGGCCTGTCGAAGGCGCACGCAGGGCAATATCGGAGGACAATCGAATATAGGCGCCCTGTAATTCATCATTGGTTTCCGTCAGCAATTCGTAGGCCTCGACGGCAAAATCCTTGGCCTCTTCAGCCTGTTGCCATTGCAGGGCCGAGAACCCGGCCAGGCCCGCCATGGCAATGGCGACGGTCGATACCCCGAACAACAATCCCCGACGGCGGTTGCGGGCGGCGCGATCGGCCGCATCCGCGGCGGCCTTGCTGGACGAAATGAAATCGATCTGATCGTCAGACAGTTCTGGTGCGCCATGCGGTCGACTCGCCATCCAGGTGGCAGCGGCCTCTAATTCGTCGCCGCGCAGTAATTGTGCGTCGGTGCGTCCGCGCGCGTCCCAGCGCCGGGCCAGGGCCCCCAGTCTTGTATGTTCGCGAATCCATTCGTGATCGACACGCAAGGCGGCTGAAAGCTCCTTCAGCGCGACAGCAAAGGATTTGTCGCCGTCAAAGAACACATAATTGAGCTGGGACAGTTCCTTCGGCACCTGATCGTCCGGGACGGGGCGCCAGACGACCGGCAGGAGTCGCTTCTTCAAACGCAGGGTTTCCGAGACTTCCCAACTGCAATTCTGAGATGTCAGACTGTCCGGAGAGAGGATGTAGACGACGGTGTCGGCACTCTCGATCAAACCGCCCAGGCGTTGTTCCCAGGGCTCGCCCGGCGCGATGTCTTCCTGATCGATAAAGGCTTCAAACCCGCACGCCTGCAGCGCATTCACCAGTTCGAGGGCAAACCTTGTGTCCTCTCGCGAGTAAGAGAGGAAGGCCTTGATTGGTTCCGGTTCGCGTCCTGCGTCATACGCCATGGTCATTCTCCCTCGGCGGCCCCGTGTGTGAGGATAAGCCAGCCGTGTCGATGAGGGAAGGGTGGATGCCCCTGGCGGGCTCAGGCGTCCGTCAGGCCAGCCATGCGCAGCAAATGGGATTCGAGCGTCCTGCTTTGTGTCTGCAGGTTGAAACTGTCCATGGCCAAAGCCCGTCCCGCGGCGCCCATGCGTGCTGTGGCGTCTGGATCCTGCAGCATCTTTCGCAAATTATCGGCAAGTGCGGCGGCGTCGCCCTCGTCGCACAAATAGCCGGTCTCGCCCTCGCGCACGCATTCGACAATGCCGGAATGACGGGTGGCGGCCAGCGCGCAGCCGGACAACATGGCTTCGATACAGACGAGCGGCAGGCCTTCAGCGTCTCCGGACGGGGCACGCTTGGACGGCACACAGGCAATCTTCGCGGCGGCCCAGTGTTGCGGCATGTCATCAGCCGGGACCCAACCGGCGAGTTCGACAGATATGCCTGAGGCTGCGAGTTTGTCGTGCAGGCTTTGTTCGAACGCGTCTCGGGATCCTTCGGGTTTGTTGCCGCACAGCCGCACCGTCCAACCGTCGAGTTCGGAGCCGAGCAAGGTCAGCGCCTCGATCAGTGTATCGATCCCCTTTTTGGGGGACCAGCGTCCGGCAAAGACCAGAAGGTCCTGTTTCTTGCCAGGCTGGAACTTGGCCGGGTCTGCCGTGTTGTGATGCACCACCATTTTATCATCCGGCGCGCCTTTCGCTAGCAATTCACGGCGGATGAAATCGGAGCAGGGCAGGATCAAGTCCGCTTCGTCCCATAGTTTCTGGCGACGGCGATTATAGACGCGCAAGACGGAATTCTTGGTGTTGGATGTCTTGGTTGCATCGCCGCCATAATAAGTCACCGCCAAAGGCAGGTTCAGCGTCCTGGCCAGAGGCAGTGCATAGGCGCCCGACTTGCCGAAACTCGCATGAATGGCCACGGGGTTCAGGTCCCGCAAGGTTTGCTCAAGCCGCTTGGAGACCTGGCCAAACTGTTTGAAGCCGGTCACTCCGGTTGCGCCATGTAGCGGCGACAGGTCGATCGCCTGCGCACCGTCCGGGACAGGGCCATTTATCGTGTGGCCGATATAGACCGGTCGTAATTTTTCAAAGCTGGAATATCCGCGCGGGATGAAGCTCTCCGAGGGCGTAAACATCTTGTCGCAATAGGCCAGGACCGTGCGCGGTTCAGCCATTGGACTGTTCCCGTTGAAACCAGGCCCAAGCGCTGGTCAGAATCGAATCCAGGTCCGAACGGACCGGGGTCCAGCCGAGGATGCGTTCCGCTTTGGCCGCGCTGGCAACCAGGCGCGGCGGATCGCCTGGGCGCCGGTCTGCGAAGACACGCGGCACCGGTTTGCCAGCGGTTCGGGCGACGGCATCCGCCAGTTCCAGGACGCTGTGGCCGCGGCCGGTCCCGAGATTGAAAATATCGGTCTCGCCGCCTTCCTGCAGATAGGTCAGCGCCCGTGCATGCGCGTCCGCCAGATCGCTGACATGGACATAGTCGCGCACGCAGGTGCCGTCTGGCGTGTCATAATCATTGCCGAGAATGTTGAATGTGAATGTCCCATCCATGGCGCCACGGATAGCCAGAGGGATCACGTGCGGTTCGGGGTCATGGCGTTCGCCGGTCTCGCCATCCGGGTCACAGCCGGCCGCATTGAAGTATCTCAGAATGACTGATCGCAAGTCGTGCGCATGGCCATAATCCCGGATCATCTGCTCGCAGATCTTCTTGGTTTCTCCATAAGGATTGATCGGGTTTTGTGGCGTCTCTTCCGTGATCAGTTCGTCGCTGACCCCGTAAGTCGCGCAGGATGATGAGAAGACCAGTTGAGAGACGTCCGTCGCGCGCATGGCATCGAGCAGGCTCAGCGTGCCGCTGACATTGTTGCGATAATAAAGACCCGGATCGCCCATGGATTCTGCCACATAGGCAAAGGCCGCAAAATGCGCGACTGCATCTGGACGGACTTGGTTCAGGCTCTTTTCCAAATGGTCTGTGTCGAGAATGTCGCCTTCAATCAGCGGCCCCCATTTGACCAGGTCGCGATGACCACGCGAAAGATTGTCATAGGTTACGACCTGCCAGCCCGCCTGTGCGAAGGCTTTCGCGCAATGACTTCCAACATAACCGGCGCCGCCGGTGACAAAAACGGTTCTGGGCACGCGCGATGCTCCTCAATCGATCAGCGTCGGTCAGTAGATGGCTCGACGGATGCCGTCAATTTTCAGACTGGAAACCGCTACAAGACCAGCTGTGTCTGCGTCACCAGGCAGACTTTCTTGCCATTCGGGTCCGTCACTTCGGTTTGCCAGACGGACAGGCGGCGCCCGATGCGCACTGGCGTCGACACGCCGGTGACCAGTGTGCCGGCCGGTGGTCCGCTGAGAAAGGCGGTATTGCTCTCTATGGTCGTCGTCCCCTTGGCGCCTTCAGGGATAGCGAGCCAGGCCCCGGTTGCGCCCAGGACGTCGCAAAAGCTCATCATACAACCGCCATGCATGGTGCCGCCGGAGGTGCACAATTCGTCGCGCACCAGCAATTCACCAACCACTTTGTCCTGACTGGCCTCAAGGAGTTTGATGCCGAGCAGTTTTGAATAGGGCTGGGCTTCTGCGATCTGTGCCAATGGGTCCATTTGCGGCCTCCGTTTTGGTGGACTTTAGCGCGCGAACAAGGACACGAAACCCCGAACGTAAGGGCAGGCGGTGCACCACCTCACAATTCTGTGAACAGGAAAATCGTATTGTTTGTCGATAAACACGCGACAGGCGAATTATTCTGCGTTAAGACTCCTGATCTGAACGCAAGAAGGGAGGCGTTGGTGATGAAATCAATCCTTAAATCAAAATATTCTCTGGTCGGAGCAAGTGCGGCTCTGGCCCTGGTGCTTGGTGGTTGTGTGGCCCTGGATGAGGCTGCCGAAACCGAGACGGCCCCAGTTGTCGAGGATACCACGACAACCGTCGAAGAGACGGTTGAAGCCGTGGTCGACGATGCCAAGGACATGGTCGACGAGACCGTTGAGGCGGCAACAGAAATGACATCCGAAGCCAAGCTGGCGGCGATTCTCGCAGCGCAGCCGGAAGATGTTCAAGCCCGCTATGGCGCCCGCAACCCGGCTGAAACGCTGGCTTTCTTTGGCATTGAGCCTGGCATGACGGTGGCCGAAGCGCTGCCGGGTGGCGGCTGGTATTCCAAGATCTTGCTGCCTTATCTCGGTGAAGAGGGCGCCCTGGTCGGGGCCCATTATCCAGATGACCTATGGGCCAATTTTGGCTTCGGCGACGAATGGACCGCCACCCGTATTGAAGGGACGGCCAATTGGCCAAATCAAGCTGCGGAGTGGGGCATTGAAAACGGTGCAAAGATTAAATCTGTGCAACTGACCAAAATGCCGGAAGAGGCGAGTGACAAGCTTGATGCGATCCTGTTCATCCGGGCCTTGCACAATCTCAACCGTTTTTCCGGTGATGAAACACCTTATATGGGCGACACGCTGACCGAAGCCTATCGCGTGCTGAAGTCTGGCGGAATTGTTGGCGTGGTTCAGCATAGCGCACCAGAAGCCAATAGCGATGAATGGGCCAATGGATCGAATGGCTATCTCAAGCCATCCGCCGTCATTGCGGCCTTTGAAGGCGCTGGGTTTGAATATGAAGGATCCAGTGACCTGAATGCGAATGCCAATGATGTTCCGACCGAAGAAGAGTTTGTCTGGCGTCTGCCACCGTCTCTGGCCGGCACGGAAGAAGGCTCGCCTGAGCGGGCTGCGTATGAAGCGGTCGGTGAGTCCAACCGCATGACGCTGAAATTCCGCAAGCCGGCCTAAGCGGGCCTGCGAAATGGGTGGCGCGGTCTCCCCTTGCCGCGCCACCGCTTTATTCGACTTGGCAGTCGCACCGGCTTGGCTTAGATCACGCGCTGATATTGAAATGAGACCGCTATGACTGCTTATCGCCTGTTTGGGGCTGAGACCTCTCCCTACTCTCTGAAAGTGAGATCGTTTCTGCGTTATAAAGGCGTGGACTTTGAGTGGATTGGCCGCAGCAAAGCCACAGATGAAGAGTTTGCGGCGCTGGCGCGCGTGCCGACCGTGCCACTTCTATTGTCCCCGAACCGACCCGCCAATCAGGATTCGACCAGTATTCTGGCGACTGTGGAAGCGGATCATTCCGAACCGTCCGCCGTGCCGGAAGATCTGGCTTGTGCCACCCTGGCGCTGATGCTCGAGGATTATGCGGATGAGTGGCTGAACAAATTAATGTTCTTCAATCGCTGGGGTCAGAAGCCGGATCGCGAACTGGCGGGCGACCGGACCATGGAACAACTCCTGAATGGCGACTTGCCGCGCGCGAAAAAGAAAACGCGGGACCAGATCGTCAAACGGATGCGTGATCGTCTGCCGCTCGTTGGTGTCGAAAAGAAGAATGAGAAGACGCTGAAGCCCAGCTTCGAGCGCTTTTTCACGCTGTTGAACGCGCATCTGGAAAAGAACCTGTTTCTCTTCGGTGGGCGCCCATCCGCGGCTGATTTCGCGATTGCCGGTCAGGTGGCGCAGCTCCTGCTCGATCCGACTCCCGGAGATTGGCTGCGCGCACAAGCGCCCTTCGTCGCCGAATGGAGCAAGTTCATGGACGAGCCGAAGGCCGGCGGTCCATTCAAGCCGCTCGGCGAGTTGGAAGAGACCTTGCTGCCGCTGTTCAGAGACGAGATTGCGGTCACTTATCTGCCCTGGGCCAAGGCCAATATGGACGCTGCTGAAGCCAAGGAAGAGCGCGTGACGCTCAAGCTCGATGGCAAGGCGTATGAGCAGATCACCCAGCATTATGCCGCGCGCGCCTTCAAGTCTGTCACAAAGGCCGTGCAGGACAGCAAGGATGCAGAAGGCTTGCAGGCCTTCCTCGACGGGGCGCAGGCCGGCGCAGCCTTCGCCTAAGGGGCGTCGTCCGGGCGCGTTTCGTCCTGCCACAGATCAAAATTTGCCACCACGATGCGGCCCCGCGTCAGATCGACGACGGGGACATCCTCGAACGTGAACGGGACCAGGACCGGTTTGCCGCGCTCGAGACGGTGGATTTCAATCAGATCGCTGGCGCCATGATTGAGCACGGCCTTGACCGAACCGATCTTCTCTTCGCCGCCAATAAAGACATCCAGTCCGACCAGGTCATCAATGTAGAATTCGTCTTCATCGGTGTCTGGCAATGCGGTTCTGGGGACATAGAGGCGCGTGCCCTTGAGGGCATCCCATTCCTCTTTCTGGCGCGGCGCGTCCGGCGTGACCACGAAATGATCCTTGGCCGGCCGGGCTTTGACCGGGGTGAGCATCTCCTTGCCATCTTCGCCGAGAAAAGGAGCATAGTCGAACAGCGCTTCGGGCTCCGCCGTAAAGCTTTTAACGCGGACATCGCCGCGCACCCCGTGCGCGCCCAGAATAGCGCCAATTACCACCAGATCCGACTTCGTCTTGCTCATGGCGGGTCTCGTAAACCCTGTGTTTAGAGAATGGAAGCTTCCAATTTCGGCGCGTCCGCTCTAGGAGTGCGCGCGGACTGTTTGAAGATAAAGACCATGACTGACAAATTGCCCATCACGATCGAAGACGTCACCGACGCCGCAAAGGTGCTCGAAGGCCAGATTGAGCGCACGCCCATGCGCCATTCCAAGACCCTGTCCGAGATTACCGGCGCTGAAGTCTGGGTAAAGTTCGAGAATCTGCAATTTACGGCAGCGTTCAAGGAACGCGGCGCGCTGAACAAGCTGGCGCGGCTGACCGATGATCAGAAGAAAGCCGGGGTCGTCGCGGCTTCTGCTGGCAATCATGCGCAGGGCGTCGCCTATCATGGCCGCCGTCTGGGCATCCCGACCACGATTGTCATGCCGGTCACCACGCCCTTCAACAAAGTTGAACATACCCGCGCGTTCGGCGCCCGTGTGGTGCTGGAAGGCAATACGTTTGACGAGGCGAATGCCCACGCGCAGAGCCTGCGGCAACGCGAAGGCCTGACCTGGATCCACCCGTTCGATGATCCCGAAATCATGGCCGGACAGGGCACGGTGGCCCTGGAAATGCTCGCGGAACAGCCCGAGCTGGATACGCTGATCGTCCCGATCGGCGGTGGTGGACTGATTTCCGGTGTCGCGACAGCGGCCAAGGCGCACAATCGCTTCATCCGGGTCGTGGGGGTCGAGGCCGCCATGTATGCCGGTATGCGGGCGCGACTAGAAGGACGCGAACCGAGAACGGGCGGCGCCTCGATTGCGGAAGGCATTGCGGTCAAGGATGTTGGCGCGTTGACCGAACGCGTTGTGCGCGAATTGGTCGATGATGTGGTCCTGGTGGAAGAGGAGCATATCGAGCGCGCCATCACGATGTTCGTTGATATCGAGAAGACCGTGGCGGAAGGCGCCGGCGCGGCCGGGCTGGCGGCGATGCTGGCGCATCCGGCGAAGTTTACCGGACGCCGGGTCGGGCTCATCCTGTGCGGTGGCAATATCGATTCCCGACTGTTGGCATCCGTGCTGACGCGCGCCTTGGTGAGAGACAATCGCCTGGTCAATATCCGCATCATTGGTGATGACCGGCCCGGTCTTCTGGCCCTGGTTTCCAAGGTGATTGGTGATGCCGGTGCGAATATTGTCGAGGTGACGCATAACCGGATTGCGCTTGATGTGCCGGCCAAAGGGGCGGAGTTTGATATCCTGATGGAGACGCGCGATGCGCAACATACACAGGACGTCATCGATGCACTCGGGCAGGCCGGATACCCGCCACGCACGAATTGACCAGAAAATCTGCAAAAGCGACAATAAAACCGTAGCCAGAATGGATGCGGCCCATATAACAATCCTGTAACAACCACGGATCGGGGCAGGATAATGCGATATATGTTGGCGGCGCTGGGCGCCGTCTTTGCCGTTTCAGGCGCAAGTGCTCAAGGGATTGAGCAGACCAAGGGCGATTTCGAAGACAAATTCCGGCAATTGGACGAAGTGCTGCCGAGCCCGAATGTCTATCGCAATGCCGCCGGTGAACCGGGACATGAGTATTGGCAGCAGGAAGCCGACTATTCGATCAAGGTCAGCCTGGATGAGCCAACTCGTCGCCTGACCGCATCGCAGACGGTGACCTATAAGAACAATTCGCCGGACACGTTGCGCTATCTCTGGCTGCAACTGGATCAGAACCGGTTCCGCGAGGATTCGATCGCGGAAATGACCCGCACCTTCTCGGCCAAGCCGCAAGGCTCGGTGAACCAGCGGGAAGCGCTGACGCCGCAGATCACGCTGAACTCTCTCCGCCGTATGCAGTCGCAAGCCGACAATACGTATGGCTATGACATTACGCGCGTCGCCGATGCGCGGGGCAATGCGCTGCCAAACACGATTGTCGGAACGCTGATGCGGATCGACTTGCCGCGACCTCTGGCACCGGGCCGGACAACGAGCTTTCAGATCGACTGGGCTTATAATCTGATCGAAACCAAAGCCGTCGGTGGGCGCTCGGGTTATGAGCATTTCCCCGATGATGAGCGCGAAGGCGGCAATGACATTTTCCTGGTCGCGCAATGGTTCCCGCGCATGATTGCCTATTCCGATTATGAAGGCTGGCACAATAAGGAATTTCTCGGCAGCGGCGAATTCACCCTCGAATTCGGTGATTATGATGTCGAGATTACGGTCCCTAACGATCATATCGTATCGTCCACAGGCGTCCTCCAGAATGATCGACAAGTGCTGACCGCAACACAACGGTCGCGTCTGGCTGAGGCTGAGAATGCGGACCGCCCGATCTATGTCGTCACGCCGGAAGAAGCCGAAGCGAATGAAAGCTCGAACCCGACAGGCAGCAAGACCTGGAAGTTTGAAGCCGACAATGTCCGCGACTTTGCCTGGGCGACCTCACGCAAATTTGCTTGGGACGCGCAGGGGTTCAAACAGCCGGGCGCCGAGTTTGAGAACGTGATGGCCATGTCCTTCTATCCCAAGGAAGGCGGCGAGCTGTGGCAGAAATATTCAACCACGGCCGTGATCCACACGATGGACGTCTATAACCGGTTCGCCTTCGATTATCCGTATCCCACATCGCAATCGGTCAATGGACCGGTCGGCGGCATGGAATATCCGATGATCACGTTCAATGGACCGCGCACGACGCTGCAGGATGATGGCTCCCGGACCTATACGATGGCCGAGAAGCGGTTCCTGATCGGTGTCGTCATTCACGAGATCGGCCACATCTATTTCCCGATGGTGGTGAATTCGGACGAGCGGCAATGGACCTGGATGGATGAGGGGCATAATAGCTTCCTCGACAGCGTCGCCGGTTATGAGTGGGATCCGGATATTCCGTGGACCCGGTCACTGCCGCGCGACCTGATCCCGTATATGGTGTCGGACCAGCAAGTGCCGATCATGACTCAGTCTGACAGCGTGCTGCAACTGGGGCCGAACGCCTATGGCAAGCCATCAGCTGCGCTGCACATCTTGCGCGAGACCATTCTCGGGCGCGAGAAGTTCGACTTTGCCTTCCGTGAATATTCGCGGCGGTGGAAGTTCAAGCGCCCGACGCCAAGCGACTTTTTCCGCACCATGGAAGAAGCCTCAGGCGTCGATCTGGACTGGTTCTGGCGTGGCTGGTTCTACACCACCGATCATGTCGATATCTCGCTCGACCGGGTGTTCCAGATGGAAATGAACACGGAAGATCCGGATATTGATCTCTCGCGCCTGCGCAGCGACGTGGAAGGCGAGCCGGCCAAGGTCGGCGTCGTCGCCAATGAAGCTGAAGGCATGCAGACCTGGGTGCAGCGTTTCCCGGACATTCGCGACTATTATGACGAGAATGATGTCTACACGGTCACCAACAAGGAGCGGAACGCCTATAAGGCTTTCCTCGACGGTCTGGATGACTGGGAGCGTCAGGCCTTTGATCGTGCCGTCGCCGAGGATGCTGAATATTACGCCCTCGAATTCTCGAATATTGGCGGGCTCGTGATGCCAATCATTCTCGGCCTCGAATTCCAGGATGGAACCACCGAGAAAATGTACATCCCGGCTGAGATCTGGCGCCGCAACCCGCACCGGGTCAGCAAGCTTCTGGTCTTCGAAAAGGGCCGCGAGCTAAGCCAGATCATTGTCGATCCTGATTGGGAGACGGCGGATGCCGACCTGGAGAACAATTACTATCCGCGTCGCATTACACCGTCCCGCATCGAGGCGTTCAAGTTCAGCCGTCCGTTCTCCTATGCTGGCCGGGACATCATGCAGGACGAGAAAACCGAGCTGAAAACGGACGAGGAATCGTCTGAAAGCGAAGACGGTTCAGAGGACTAGGCATTGTTGAGTAGAGTTGCGTATCTGGGCCTTGGACTAGCAAGTGTTTTGCTGCTCCAGGGCCTGTCCCATGCCCATGAGCAGGCGATTGGCCTGACCGAAATCACCTTGATCCTGCCAGACGGAGAGGCGGCTTGCACGCCCGACACGTGTCGGCTCGAAGTCGCCCACCGCCTCAGCATTCACGACGCTGAAAGCACGTTGATGAGTGTGCTCGGCGCCCGGGCGGACCTGACCGGCGATGATGCGGCCCAGGCCAGGTTCGAAACCTATGTCAGCGAGCGCTTTGTCGTCACCGATACGGGGTCGGGTGACCCGGTGGCGTTGACCTTGCTCGGAGGTGAGGTGGAGCGGGGCTATTACTGGGTCTATCAAGAGGCTCAGCTGCAAGCCGCACCGACAGGGCTCAGCATCACGCACGGCGTCTTGATGGACGCGATCCCGCAACAGACCAATCGTGTCAATATTCGTCATGATGGCGCGGTGAACACGCTAGTCTTCAGCCGCGACCCTGGTCCGCAGAGCTTCAGCTTTGATTAGGTGACAGCGCCTGGAAACCAGCCTAGACAGCCAGAAACTCAGCCTCTGGAGACTTGACGTTGCGCACGCTCTTACTTGCCCTTGGCGGCTTAATCCTCGCAGCATGTGGTGGAGAACCTATGGACCCGAATGACCCTCTCGCGACTTACATCCCATGGGATCCGGATCGCGCCGACGTACAAACCACCGAAAGCGGCCTGCAATATGTCGTTGTAAGTGAAGGCGACGAAGGTGGCGATATGCCTGGGCCACGCGATCGGGTCAGCGTCATGTATGATGGCCGTCTGACCGACGGCACGGTGTTTGACAGCTCTTATGCGCGCGGTTCAACCTCCACGTTCGGGGTTGACCAGGTGATTTCAGGCTGGACCGAAGGCTTGCAGCTCATGTCGCTGGGCGACGAGTTTATCTTCTTTATCCCGACCGAGCTTGGCTATGGCGACAGCCCGCGGCCAGGCGGTGTAATCAAGCCTGGCGATGATCTGATCTTCCGGGTTGAGTTGAGACAGATTGTCAAAGCGCCAGAACCGCGTCCGACCGATGACGAGGCCTGGGCCACATACACACCCTGGAATTCTGACCTGCCTGAGATCGTCAAAACCGGCTCTGGCCTGGAATATGTCGTGCTCGCCTCTGGCGATGAGGCAGGCACAAGTCCAGAAGGCAGCGACCGGGTCGTGGTCTATTATGAAGGTCGCTTTGATCAGGGCGGCGGGGTTTTTGACAGCGCGTACAAGCGCGGCGAACCGGCTATGTTCCCGGCCAACCGGGTCATTCCGGGCTGGGTTGAGGCCCTGCAGCTAATGCGGCCGGGTGACCGTTGGCTGGTGCATGTGCCGGGCGATCTGGCTTATGGACCCAATGGCAATGGGCCGATCCCGCCAAATGCAGCCTTGAATTTCGAGGTCGAACTGATGGATGTTGTCCCCGTTCAATAAGAATCAGCCTTCAATATCCAGGCTGACAAGGAGGGATGGCGGCATGATGAGTCGGATTCAGATCACCTGTATGGGTCTATCAGCGCTGGCGCTAACCGGATGTGCCTCGCTGCCGGATGTGTCTTTGCCCAGCGTCCCAACGGGCATTTTCAGCGGCTCAGGCGATGCCGAATGTCCTGCCTTGCGATCTGGTCCCGGCGATTACTCACCGCCTTTCCCGGCCGAATGCCGGACCATGAACAAGACCGCCACGGGGGTGCGTTACATCCCGATCGTCAATGGCGACATTAATGCAGGGTCGCCCAGCGCGGATGCGACGATCGTCGTCAATTATGAGGCATTTCTGGCCAACACAGGCGGTCTGATCGACAGTTCCTATTCGCGCGGCGAGTCGAGTGTCTATCAGATTTCCGAACTGATCGATGGCTGGGCGGAAGCGGTGCAGCTGATGAATCCAGGCGATGAATGGCTGGTCTATGTCCCCGCGGCGCAGGCCTTTGGCAGCGAACCGCTGGGCGATTTGATCCCGGCCAATTCCGCTCTCGTTTATCGCGTCCACCTGGAAGGGTTCCTGTCGGCAGTTGATCTGGCGCAAGCCACTGAGGACGCTCCGCCACCCGTCGGACCGGACATGGCGGCCTGGCAAGCCAGCTTCCCCTGGGACGCTGAACGCGTCGGCGCGACGACTCTGCCAAGTGGGGTTTCCATTGTGGTCCTGGAGAAGAGCGCGGCCGAGACCGGCGCCCCTGTCGAGGGGGATCAGGTTGTGCTGCACTATGAAGGCCGGATCGCGGAGACCAGCACATTTTTCGACAGTTCCTGGTCACGCGGTGAGCCAGCTGTCTTCGAAGCCGGAACCCTCGTTCCGGGCTTTAACGAGGCGCTCGCTCTCATGATGCCGGGCGATCGATTCCTGGTCCATATCCCGGCCGATCAGGCCTATGGCGAGGAAGGCTGGGGCGAAGAGATTCCCCCGGGCGCGGATCTGATGTTCCAGATTGAATTGCTCGAGGTTCAACCGGCAGCAGAATAGCTCAACCGGCGGGGCGTTTCGCGACCATCAGATAATTGACTTTGGTATCGCCTGACAGGCGCCATTGATCCAGGATCGGATTGAAGCTGACCCCTTGCGGCGGATCGACATCCAGCCCAGCGGTCTGGAGGGGTTTTTCAATCTCGTCCGGGCGCAGGAATTTCTCGAATTCATGTGTCCCTTTCGGCAACCAGCCAAGGACATATTCCGCGCCAACAATGGCCAGCGCAAAGGCTTTTGCGGTCCGGTTCAGCGTCGCGACAATCATCACGCCACCGGGTTTGACCAGGCTGGCACAGTCTTGCAGAAACTGGCTGGGATCAGCCACATGTTCGACGACTTCCAGATTAAGCACGACATCAAACGGCGCTTCGCCGGCTTCGATCAGGGCTTCGACCGTGCCGGCGCGAAAGTCGATGTCCAGCCCGCCTTGTTCGGCATGCGTCATCGCGGTTTTGATATTCGCTTCACTGGCATCAACTGAGACCATCTCAGCGCCCAGACGCCGCATCGGTTCGCTGACCAGGCCGCCGCCGCAGCCAATATCGAGAAAGCGAAGCCCTTCAAACGGCTTGCGCGCGTCGGGAGTCAGATCGAAATGATCCTCGATCGTATCGCGAATGAAACCGAGGCGGACCGGGTTGAACTTGTGCAGTGGCTTGAACTTGCCTTTGGGGTCCCACCATTCGGCCGCCATGGCGGTGAATTTTGCCACTTCGTCGGGATCGATACTCGGCCGGGACGGGGCGTTTGCGGTTGTGGACGACATAGCTGCCATGAGTTTAGCAATCCTAATTGCGGTTTCGCGCTGAGCCCTTTAAGGAAGCGCCTGCTTAGTTCAGCGCAAATGGTATGATTTGACGAGGCGGCAATGGCGCGCACTGTTTTAAAATTTGGTGGCACTTCAGTGGCGGATCTCGATCGGATATCGCATGTCGCCGATATTGTCGCCCATCGCGCCGCCAAGGGTGAGAAAATCGCGGTCATCGTCTCCGCCATGTCCGGTGAGACAAACAAGCTGGTCAGCCTCGCCAAGGGCGCCGCTGGAGGCGATGTCATTGGCGATGAATTTGACGATGAATATGATGTTGTCGTGGCCTCTGGCGAGCAGGTGACGTCTGGACTGTTGGCGCTCTCCCTGCGCAAGCGCGGCCTGAAGGCGCGCAGCTGGCTTGGCTGGCAGATGCGGATGAAGACGCGCGAAGGCCATGGCGCGGCCCGGATTGACGGATTTGACGAGGATAGCGGCCTCGGCGCGGCGATTGATGCCGGCGAAGTCGCAGTAATTGCCGGCTTTCAGGGCGTGACCGAAGAAGGCCGGGTCTCGACTCTTGGCCGCGGTGGATCGGACACGACGGCCGTCGCTGTGGCCGCCGCGCTCGGCTCTGTCCCGTGTGATATCTATACCGATGTCGATGGCGTCTACACGACAGACCCGCGCATCGTGCCGCAAGCGCGGCGTTTGCCGCGTGTGTCATATGAAGAAATGCTCGAAATGGCGTCGCTTGGCGCCAAAGTCCTGCAAACCCGCTCGGTTGAGCTGGCAATGAACCATCAAGTGCCCTTGCGCGTGCTTTCAAGCTTTTCAGGACCGGAAGAGGACAATCCCGGCACCTGGATCTGTAATGAGGATGAGATCGTGGAAAAACAAATCGTCAACGGCGTCACCTATTCTCGAGATGAAGCGAAAATCACGCTTTACGGCATGGAAGACAAACCCGGCACCTCGGCCAAACTGTTTGCGCTGATGGCCCGCGAAGGCGTCAATGTCGACATGATCGTCCAGGCCAATGCGCGCGGTGAGGGCCGCGCCAACATGGTGTTCACCTGTACCAGCGGGGACAGCGAAAAGGCGCAGCGCGTGCTGGACGCCAATCGTGACACAGTCGTGTTCGACAATATGGATGTCAGCCGGGACGTCGCGAAGGTCTCTGTCGTCGGGGTTGGCATGAAGTCTCATACTGGCGTCGCCGAGACGATGTTTGAGGCCCTGGCCGGCAAGAATATCAATATTGACGTGATCTCGACCTCCGAAATCAAGATTTCAGTCCTCATTGACACGGACTATACCGAACTTGCGGTCCGCGCCCTTCACACGGCGTTTGACCTTGACGCAAGCTAGGTGAACGTCCCATCTGAGCCCAGGCATGCCTGATAGCTTTTCCATCCCCCGGCTTTTGATGAACCGCTTGCGGTCGGTCATGGCCGCCGAAGCCGACACCGAGGCGCGCTTGATGAAAGTCGTGCGCCTGATTGCCGGCACAATGGTGGCGGATGTCTGCTCGGTCTATCGCCGCACAGATGATGATCGGATGGAGCTGATTGCCACCGAAGGCCTGCGCGAAGACGCGGTCCACCGGACATTTCTGGCGCTGGACGAAGGCCTGGTCGGTCAAATCGCGCAGACGGCGCAACCGCTGTCGATCCAGGATGCACCGCGGCACCCCAATTTTTCCTATCGTCCGGAAACCGGCGAAGACCCGTATCACGCCTTTCTGGGCGTCCCGGTTCTCAAGGGCGGGCGCGTAATTGGTGTCCTGACGGTCCAGAACCGGACCGAGCGGCTTTATCAGGATGATGAGATAGACAGTCTGCAGACCATTGCCATGGTTCTGGCAGAGATCGTCCCGGCGAGTGACAGCAACCCGGAACAGAAAACCGCGGCCCGGGAAGGTCGTCCGGTCAATCTGCAGGGCCGTTCGCTCTGCGGCGGATTGGGCATGGGCCGCGTGCGCTTGCATGACCCCGTGATTCCTGCGGCCCGCTTTTTTGCCGAAGACCCCGATGTCGAGGAACACCGGCTCGAAAACGCGCTGGAAGAATTGCATCTCTCGATCGATCGACTGCTGGCCGCCGAGATTGGCGGATTGTGGGGCGAACCTCGCGAAGTGATCGAGGCTTATAAGCTGCTCGCTTCTGATCCAACCTGGGCGGAAAAACTGCGCGAAGGGGTGCGCGGCGGCCTCTCGGCGGAAGCATCGATTGATCGATTGCGGCGGGAACACCGGGCCCGGTTCGAAAAGGTCAAGGATCCCTACTTGCGGGAACGGCTGCATGATCTGGAAGATCTCGACAACCGGTTATTGCGCATGCTGGCAGGCACCGATGATCCGAGTGCACGCACTGTCACCGCCAATGGCGAGGCGGAAGTCCTGATCGCGCGCCGGCTCGGCCCCGCAGAATTGCTCGATTATGGCCAGGCGGGCTTCGCTGCGATCATTCTGGAAGAAGTTGCAACCTCCAGCCATGCCGCCATCGTTGCGCGCGGTCTGGGTATTCCGACGGTCGGTGGCATCGACGGATTGCTGACGCATGTGTCGCGCGGCGATCAGATCATTGTCGATGGCGAGGATGGACGGGTCCACCTGCGTCCGGATGACGACCTTTTAAAGGCCTATACGAACCGACAGGCTGTGCTGAGTGAGCGCCAGGCGATCTTTGCAGCGCTGCGGGATGAGCCGACGGAGTCGAAAGATGGCGTCCCCGTGCGGCTGATGCTGAATGCCGGACTGGGGCTGGATACGACGCATCTGAACAGTACCGGCGCCGACGGTATTGGTCTGTTCCGCACAGAGTTTCAGTTCCTGATGTCTGAGAAACTGCCTTCTGTCAGTGATCAGATCGAGCTGTACAAGCAAATTCTGGACGCGGCGAAGGGACGTCCGGTCTATTTCCGGACCCTCGACCTGGGCGGCGACAAATTGCTGCCCAACCTGAACGATGCGCGCGAAGAGAACCCGGCGCTGGGCTGGCGCTCCATACGCTTTGCGCTGGACCGCCCCGGACTGTTCCGGCGGCAGATGCGCGCCTTGCTGCGCGCCGCGGACGGTCGCCCACTGGCGGTCATGTTCCCGATGGTCACGAGCGCACATGAATTTCGTCAGGCCAAGGCCATGCTGCTCGAAGAGGTGGAATGGGGTCAATCGCGTGGATTTGAGGGCCCGAGCACGCTGCAAATTGGCGCCATGCTGGAAACGCCTGCCTTCGCTTATGCCCTGGAAGATATTGCCGGCGAGGTCGATTTTGTCTCGATCGGGACCAATGACATGCTGCAATTCTTCCATGCGGCCGACCGCATGACACCGCTGGTTTCAGAACGTTATCCTTTTGTAAGTCGCCCCGTGATGCGTTTTTTGGCACAAGTCAAAGCGACGTGTGAACGTGTAGGGGTTCCTGTATCAATTTGCGGCGAGGGTGCCGGGCGACCATTGGAGGCTTTATGCCTGATTGGCTTAGGCTATCGCAGCCTGTCCATGCCAGGCGGCGGCATCGGCCCGGTGAAGAGAATGTTGAGATCTTTGGATTTGGAGAAATTCGGCCCGGCTTTTGCAGAGCTCCTGCAAAAGCGAGAGCCTGCATTGCGTAACGGAGTGTTAGAGCTTGCCGATCTACAAGGTATAATCCTCAACGATGTCTGAACGTCCAATTGAACCGATGAATACTGCGAACGACCCGCAAAATGCTGATCAGGACAGCGAAAAGCTGACCCTGAGCGCGGGCGCGCGTTTGCTGGAGGCGCGTGAGGCCCGCCAGCTGAATTTGCGGGATGTGGCCGATCAGACGCGCCAGTCGCCGGAAACACTGGAAGCGCTCGAAGCGATGGAGACGTCGCACTTGCCGGACAGTATTGTGCGATTGCAGGCCAAGAATTATGCCCGGTTCCTGGGCTTGCCCGAAGAAGAGATCGCCTCCGCCTATGCGACCCAGGCTGGTCCCGCCATTGCGAGTTCGCCGACGATTCAGGCGTCAGCACCGCGCGTCTCGAATCGCGCAATTCTGCTCGGTGCAGGGGCGGTGATGATTGCCGGGACGATGATCGCAGGGGCGATCATGCTTTCCCAACCGCGCGCAGCCGAGTCTGTTGACACTTTGGCCATCTCGGCGCGACTGGCGCCGGCATACGCGAATATTGACGACATGAATGACCTTGTCGGCGACATCACTGAAGAATTCGGCATTTATGCCAAGCATCGCGCCTGGATCGAGGTCCGCGGCTCGGACGGTACCGTGTTTCGAAATCGCGAAATGGCCGCCGGCGAAGCCTATTACCCTCGCACGGCAGCGGGCTGGACGATTACGGTTCAGGATGCGGGTGCATTTGAATGGCGTCTGGGCGACCTGACGGCTGCGACCGTCGGGGAGGCAGGGCAGTCGCTGTATTCTGTCAGTGTTGATGAAGCGCTCGCCGCCGCCATTGATGCGCGATCCGCCGCAATGGCAGAGGCGCCGGGTCGGAACGGCCAGCCGCGATAGATTCCGAATTTTCAGAAAAACGTCAGACTCGCGCGCGAGTCGCTTGCTGCTCTATTCGCCGTTCAGTTCTTTTTGCTGCATCAGCTGAGCGGCAACGCCGCCATAATGCGCTTGCTCATCGCCAGGCGACAGGGTCGGACGGCAAGTTGGTGAGCAGTCATAGGTGTAATTCTGTCCCGCGCGATTGATGCTGACCCAGGATTTTGTGTTCGACGTGACGACGACATCCGATGAGTGGATCGTATTGCCCTCATTGTCGAAGATCATGAGGTTTGTCGTGCCGTACGCCTTGCCTGTGATGAAAAGAAGCGTGTCATCATGAACCGCGACATCGGCAATGTTGGGATTGCCGATAATCACACTGTCAGCATTGGTCTTCAGTTTCAGCGCCTTGGCCTTGCCGGTCTCGACTGTGATATGGCCTGCATGCGCGGCACAGCTGATCAGGGCGGCGGCACAGACGGAAAGGGCGGTCTTCACAGAAAACGACATGGTGGCACTCCATACAATTGATCTCACATGTGCCGCAAAGAGGTTAGTCGAATCCTAAAACGCCAGAAAATATGCACTTATTTATATAGGCGTGTTTGCGCGTTTGAGCAGGTTACCCAAGTCTTGCGCATGGGTGCCGAATTAAATGTTTCGATTCACCGGATCTTCAGAGCCTTGTTCTAGACCCACAAACGTTCGAGATGACTCGAATGACAATTGGGGACGACAACCTGCATGGTGGGAGTCCCTAATGCAAAAATTTTTCAAAAAATGGTTCGGCAAAGATGCCGAGGTCGTCGTTGCAGCAGAAGCAACCGAGGTTGCGCGCGAGAAGTCCAAACTGGAATCTGGCGCAACAGCGATTGAGTATGCGCTCATCGCATCTTTGATTGCCGTCGCGATTATCACTGCGGTGACAACGCTCGGTGATAAAGCAGCGAACACGTTTGATGACGTTGCTGAACAGCTGCAAGCCTAAGATCCTTTATCGGATCAGCTGAATGAGGCTGGGAAGTCGCTGGGTTCGCTCAGCGACTTCTACCTCAAACAAGATGCAATGAATGATGCGGGGTTTTGTGGCCCGCGCCTTCCTGGCGACGCTCGCCGGGATCAAACAGGACCAATGCTCCTGTCTACAAAAAAATAGCTCCTAAAACAGCGCGTTGAACGGGTTAACAACGTCTTGTTGAATCTTCAGGTTTTTTTTCTGTTGATTCACGGGATTTTTAGCGCTGCGCGGTATCTAGACACCTGTTCCGGGGACAACCCAAGAAAACTCTCGGGACGTCTATAATCTGCATAGTGGGAGTTTCCAATGCGTAAGTTTTTTAAGAACGAGTCAGGTGCAACTGCAATCGAATATGGTCTCATCGCTGCTCTGATCGCTGTTGCGATCATCGGTGCTGTTACCACTCTTGGTTCTAACACCTCTGCGACCTTCAACAAAGTTTCTGCTCAGCTGGGCTAAGACTTTACCGAAAGGTCTGCCGATAAGGCACCGAAGCCGCCGGGTTCGCCCGGCGGCTTCATTCTTTTGCGGCATCAAGTGATCCTTAAGTCATTTGATTTAGCGACACTCCAAAATCATACGCCTTTGGAGGTTGACCCATGATCCTTTCGCTGTTCGCGATCAGTTTCTTTGCGCTTTGCATTCTTGCCGCTCTGATCGACATCGAGACTCTGACCATTCCGAACTGGTTGAATGGCTGGCTGGCCTTTCTGTTTGTGCCGGCAGCGATCCTCGCCGCGCCCGGCTGGGAGACGGTCGGCTGGCATGTCCTGGTCGGCGCGATTGCATTTGTTGCCTCCGTCGCCCTCTTCTTCCTTGGTGTGTATGGCGGCGGCGACGCGAAATTCATTCCCGGCGTTCTGCTCTGGGTTGGTCCGGCGGGCGTGGCTCCATTTCTGGTTGTTACCGCGCTGGCAGGCGGCATCCTCACAATACTTGTCATTATTATGCGAGGCTTGTTGCCGTCCGGATATGCACCCGGGTTCGGCGTCGCGACGTTCGAAGATCGCAAGGGCGTACCCTATGGCGTGGCGATCGCTGCAGGCGCTTTGTTTGCTGCCCCAGCGTCTCCGTTTCTTGCCGAATTCTTAAGCCAAATCCAACGTTTCAATTAACCATGCTTTAGCTTCGGCGTGAAATATTCGCTGATAGTCCCCCCGTTCTCGGCGGGGCCCTGTAGAGAGAAAAGGCGCTCTTCATGTCACCTATGCGGCTTATTATTCTGGCTGTCGCGCTTGTCGCAGCTGTTCTGGCAGCGTTCCTTGTCCGGAACCTGGCCAATCAACAACCAGCAGTGGTGTCAGCGCCGGCTCAGACGGTTGAGAAAATCGTCGAAGTTGAAGTCTCCCAACAAAAAGTCCTGGTCGCGAAAACCGACTTGCGGGTCGGGACCTTGTTGACGCCTGATGAATTCAAATGGGCCAACTGGCCAGACACCACAATCAACCCGGCCTATTATACGCAAGAGATCGCGCCGGATGCGATGGAGATCCTGACCGGCAGCGTCGTCCGCTCAGCCATGTATGCTGACGAACCGGTGATGCCGCAAAAAATCGTACAGAAAGGCGAGACCGGATTCATGGCCGCCTTGTTGAGCCCCGGTAAGCGCGCCATGACCATCGAGATCTCGCCGGAATCAGCATCGGCCGGCTTCATTCTTCCAGATGACCGGGTCGACATCATCCTCAGCCAGCTGGTTGAGTTTGTCGGCGACGATGATTTGCCACCGCAACTGATCACAACAACCATTATGGAGAATGTCCGGGTCATCGCCATCGATCAGACATTTGGCGACGTTGACGGCATTCCGACACTGACGGGTTCGACCGCCACGATGGAGATCACCCAGATCCAGGCTGAGCTGCTCGCCAATGCGGCGCGCTCCGGCACGCTTTCGCTGACGCTCCGAAGCGCGGCGGATGCGGGCTTCAATGAGGGAGAGGCGCTCGCCAACAAGCTGCTTCTCAACGACATCGAGTCAGGCGGACGCAAAGTCATGATTTATCGCAGCAATAAAGTCGAGGCCGGAGGCAGCTAGATGAAACGCTTGCAACAAGCAATTACAGCCTCAACACTGGCGTTCGGCTTATGCCTGACGCCACTTGTTGCGTCTGCACAAACGGATCCGAGAGAAAACCCGATGGGCGTCAGTACGCTTGAGCCTGGTGAAACCGGGGTTTCGCGGAGCTTGAGCCTGGGCGTCGATAAATCTGTCATTGTCGATCTGGATCGCCCCGCCGCTGACGTCATCATCACCAATCCGGAGATTGCGGATGCGACGGTTCAAACGGCGAAACGGATCATCTTCCGTGGTGTGATTGCCGGGCAGACAAATGCCTTCATCTTCGACAATCGCGGACGTCCGATCCTCAATCTCGAGATTTCGGTCGCGGCCGATACAACCGCGATCAACGAAATCATTAAACGCTATGTTCCACAGGCGCGCGTAAAAGTTGAAGCCGCGAACAACAATCTGATTATTTCCGGGATCGTCGATAATCTTTTGCAATCGGATCAGGTCATGCGCCTGGTGCAGGCCTATATGCCAGAGGGCGATGCTCAACCCATCAACATGATGAGCATCCGGGCCAAAGACCAGGTCATGATGGAAGTGCGCATTGTTGAAATGCAGCGGTCTGTTGTGAAGCAGCTTGGGATCAATCTTGGCGGCGACCTGAACCTTGGTGACCTCGAAGGCGTGACGGAAGGCTCACTGTTCGCAGATGTCGCCGGCGATGGCATTGACGGTGTCGTCAATACCGGAGAGACGACCTTGCTTCGGACAACGCCATTCCAGCAAGTGTTCGGGCTCAGCTCCACCAATACGTTCGGTCTTCAAGGCGCCGCGCTTGGCGGCCTGAACGGGACGTTTGCATTAAACAATTTCGACAACGGGATCTTCCAGTCGAGAGCGTCTGCCGCAATTGACGCCCTTGAGCGCATTGGCGTTGTCAGAACCCTGGCAGAGCCAAATATCATGGCGGTTTCCGGTGAAAGCGCCAACTTCCTGGCAGGGGGTGAATTCCCGGTCCCGGTTGCGTCTGATGAAGACGGCGTCACGGTCGAGTTCAAACCTTATGGCGTCGGATTGGCATTCACACCCATGGTGCTGTCAGAGGGGCGCATTTCCCTGAAGATTTCGACCGAGATTTCGGAACTGTCCAACCAGGGCGCGTTCCAGGGTGTATCCGGGGTCGCTGTGAATTCAGATGGTCAACTGGTCAGCGTCCCGGGTCTTACCATTCCTGCGCTGGTCGTCCGCCGCGCCGAAAGTGTTGTCGAGCTGCCATCCGGGGGCTCCACCATGCTGGCCGGCCTCATTCAATCGCGCAGTCGCCAATCGCTGGATCAGTTGCCTGGGCTCAAGAAGCTGCCAATTCTCGGCACCTTGTTCCAGTCGCGTGACTTCGAGAACCAGGAAACCGAAATGGTTGTCATTGTGACGCCATATCTGGTTGACCCGGCCAAAAAGGATGAACTCAGAACGCCTGCTGATGGCTTTGTGACGGCGTCCGATCCGAAAACCATCTTCTTTGGCAAGCTGAACGCTCAGTACGCTGATGCCGGCAAAGGCCTGTCAAAAGACAATTATTCAGCGCCCGTCGGGTTCATAGAGGAATAGGTGCGATCATGATACAGACAAAGACAATCATTTTCAGCGCCCTGGCCGGGGGCCTCCTTGTGCTTTCTGGCTGCCAGTCCAAGAGCAGCAACAATATTCATGGTGTGCCGGTTTCCGACTATTATGGCACGCCGCTGGATCGACATGAGATCGGGGTCAAGGAACACCGCGAGTATCTTGAGGTTCAGCTTGACGCGCGCGACACACAATTACGCATCGCCGAAGTTGCGAAGGTTCGGGCGTTTCTGGACACGTATGCAGATGTCGGTCATGGCCCGCTTGTAATCTCGATGCCGCGAAGTGCGGAAGCGCCGCAACTGGCCGTCGGCGCTGTGTCCGAAATTCGCGAATTCGCATGGGAAGCTGGCATCGACTATGATCGCATGCTGGGCGCCGCTTATGATGCTTCCGGGCGCAATTCGACGCCGATCATCATGGGCTTCAAGACTTATAAGGCGATTGCGCCAGACTGTCCGTCTCTGGCGGAAATCGATCTTTCCAACGCCGTCTCAAACGTGGAAACCGCCGCATTTGGCTGTGCCATTCGGGCGAATATGGCGGCCCTGATTGCTGAGCCGGCTGACCTGCTCGGTGGCCGCGCGCTGGAAGAAGGTCTGGTGGATCGCCAGCAATACATGCTGGATCTGTGGCTGCAGGGTCAACCGACCGCAGCGACCCGTGGACCGGGCGAGTCGACGGCAATTTCATCGGCTGTGAACTAGGGCTGCGAAGACGCACAAGGAGTGAAGTAGAATGTCGAACGATAGTGCTCTCTTTGAAGACGATTTCGATATGGAGTTCGAAGACGATTTCGATTCTGCTTTGGCAACGGTTCTCGACGACGAACCGGAAGACATCGAGCAGCCCGAAGCGGTCAATCTGGATGCGCCAATGAAGGAGCTGGATGATTTCGATCCAGATACCGATCTGGCGGATGACGCGCCAATGATGGTTTCGGACCATGATGAGGGCGGATATCGCGCCATCCCGGCGATTGCCGCCATGGCGTTCTGTGAATCACCGAAAACCGTGTCTCTGATCGAAGCCGTGGCGAATGACCGTCGCATGCAACAGGCCAATGTCCAGACGCAAATGGGCGGGCTGGAAGCGGCGATTGCCTATCTGGTCGAAAACCCGACTCCAAACCTTCTGATCCTGGAATCGTCCGCCGCGAACACATCCATGATCGCACAGATTGACGAATTGGCGTCACACTGTGACGAAGGTGTGCAGGTCATGGTGATCGGCAACACGAATGATATTGGTCTCTACCGCCAGCTTATGGCGCGCGGTGTCAGCGAATATCTGGTGCCGCCAATTGCGCCGGTTCAAATCGTTCGCTCGATCAGTCAGCTCTTCTCTGACCCGGATGCACCGTTTGTCGGCAAATCGATTTCCGTGATTGGCGCCAAAGGCGGCGTTGGCGCATCAACGATTGCGCACAACCTGGCATGGGCCCTGTCCGAAAGCGCCGAAGTGAATACCGCGCTGATCGATCTCGACCTGTCATTCGGTACCACCGCGCTCGATTTCAATCATGAGAATCAGCAGACCGTCGCCGATGCCCTTCTGGCCCCTGAACGGGTCGATGATGCGGTTGTGTCCAAATTGCTGTCCAAGGTCACTGATCGGCTGTCCCTGTTCACGGCGCCCGCGACGGTGTCGCAGATCATGGACATTCCGACTGAGTCCTATTCGACGATTATCGACACTGTGCGTCGCGTGATGCCCTATGTCGTGCTGGATATTCCGCACGCCTGGTCCGAATGGACCTATCAGACCCTGCTATCGTCTGACGAGGTCATCCTGATCTGTCAGCCGGATCTGGCCTCCTTGCGCAATGGCAAGAACATGATTGATGAGCTCAAGGCACAGCGCCCGAATGATGCGCCGCCGCGGCTCGTAGTCAACATGATGGGCGTGCCGAAACGTCCTGAGATTCCGACCAAGGATTTTGCCGCGGCGATTGAAGTCGAGCCGTCCATTGTTTTGCCGTTCGACCCGCAATTGTTCGGGACCGCGTCCAATAATGGTCAGATGATTTCCGAGACCGATTCAAGTGCGACCCCATCGGTCGCGATCGATCAACTGGCGAGTCAGATTTCCGGCCGCGAAATCGTCTCGCAATCAAAATCTCTGCTGCAGAAACTGCTGGGAAAATAGGCACAGAAGAGGGCTAAGACATGGCATTTGGCAAACGTACTGCCGGACCCGCGGCCGCAAAGCCAGCGGTCGCAAAAGCCGCCCCACCGGCAGCGCCCAAGCCGCCGGTTGCGAAGCCTGTCGCGAAAGCCCCAACGCCCCCTCCAGCCGAGCCCAAGGAAAAGCCGAAGCCCGCTGCGGTCAAGCCACCGGCCCCCGTGCAGGAGGAGAAGGTCACGCAGGTGACGGATCGCTCCGAAGAGTATTATGCGACCAAGACGACCATCTTCAATGCCCTGATTGATACCATCGATCTGGGTCAGTTGGCGCAACTCGACCAGGAAAGCGCCCGGGAAGAGATTCGCGATATCGTCGTCGAAATCATCGCGATCAAGAATGTCGTTATGTCGATTTCCGAGCAGGAACACCTGCTCGATGATATCTGTAATGACGTGCTGGGTTATGGCCCTCTGGAACCATTGCTGGCGCGAGATGACATTGCCGATATCATGGTGAATGGCGCCGACACTTGCTATATCGAAGTCGACGGCAAGATTGAACGCACCAATATCCGTTTCCGTGACAATGCGCAGCTGATGAATATCTGTCAGCGGATCGTGAGCCAGGTCGGCCGCCGGGTCGATGATGCCAGCCCGATCTGTGACGCGCGTCTGCTGGACGGGTCTCGTGTGAACGTGATCGCACCGCCGCTTTCAATTGACGGGCCGGCCCTCACCATTCGTAAGTTTAAGAAGGACAAGCTGAAGCTCCAGGACCTGGTCAACTTCAAGTCCATCTCCGAAGCCGGCGCTGAAATCCTGCGCATTATTGGTCATGCCCGCTGTAATGTCCTGATCTCTGGCGGTACCGGTTCAGGTAAGACGACACTACTCAACTGTTTGACGGGCTTTATCGAGCCAAGCGAGCGCGTCATCACTTGTGAAGACTCGGCCGAACTTCAATTGCAGCAGCCGCACGTTGTGCGCCTGGAAACGCGTCCGCCTAACATTGAGGGCTCTGGCGAGATCTCGATGCGGGATCTGGTCAAGAACTGTCTGCGGATGCGTCCTGAACGGATCATCGTGGGCGAGGTGCGTGGCCCTGAGGCGTTTGACCTCCTGCAGGCCATGAACACAGGTCACGATGGTTCAATGGGCACGCTGCACGCCAACAGCCCGCGTGAAGCCCTGTCACGGGTTGAATCAATGATCACCATGGGCGGGTTCAGCCTGCCCGCGAAAACCATTCGCGAGATGATTGTCGGCTCGGTCGATGTCGTCGTTCAGGCCTCGCGTTTGCGCGATGGTTCACGCCGGATCATGTGTGTGACCGAGGTCATGGGTCTGGAAGGCGATACGATCGTTCTTCAGGATATTCTGAAATATGAGATCGAAGGCGAAGACAATGATGGCAAGATCATTGGTCGTCACCGCGGCACCGGCATCGGTCGCCCGAAATTCTGGGAACGCGCGCAGTATTACAATCTGGAACGAGATCTTGCGACCGCTCTGGACGAGTTGGAATAGCCGATGGACATGAACAGCGATCTCATCCTGTACGCCATTGGCGGTCTGGCATTCCTGTGTATTGCAGGGGTCGGATTTGTCCTGACGGGCGACAGCGGCGCTGAAAAAGCCTCCAAGCGCGCCCGGCAACTTGCGGCGAATGAGACGCCTGGCCGACGCGGCGCGCGCAATGATCCCAATGCTGCGCGGAAACGACAAACGCAGCAAATGCTGAAAAAACTGCGCGAGCAGGATGAGAGCCGCCGAAAGTCTCTGGTCGCCAACGATATTCAATCCAAGATCAATCAGGCTGGCCTGGAAATGCCGGCGCAGATGTTCTGGATCATTTCAGCTGTGCTTGGCATCATTGCCGCCTTTGCGATGTGGTATTCAGGCGCCGAAGGCCCGCCAATGATTCTCGGGTTTCAGTTCAAGTCACAGCCGGTCATGATTGGTGGCGCGGCCTTTGTGGCTGGTATTGGATTGCCCCGCATGGTGCTCGGATTCCTGACCAGTGGGCGCAACAAGAAACTGATGAACCAGTTTGCCGACGGCATCGATATCATCGTCCGGGGTGTCAAATCGGGTCTGCCACTGACCGAGTGTTTGCGGATCATCGCCAGGGAAAGCCCGGCGCCTCTGGGGCCGGAATTCCAATTGCTGACTGACAATCTGCAAATGGGCATGAGCACCGAGCGGGCGCTCCAGCAATTCTACAAGCGGGTCCCGCTGCCGGAAGTGAACTTCTTCGTCATCGTGTTGTCGATCCAGGCCAAGGCCGGTGGTAACTTGTCCGAGGCGCTCGGCAACCTGTCCACGGTTATTCGCTCCCGCAAGATGATGCGCGAGAAGATCAAGGCCCTGTCGGCCGAAGCCAAGGCATCCGCCTATATCATTGGCAGCCTGCCTTTTGCGGTTGGTTTCATGGTCTATATGACCACGCCGTCCTACATCGCGGAGCTCTGGACCAGTTCCGGGGGCCATGCCGTCCTGTTTGTCGGATTCTGCCTCTATTCCATCGGCATCGCTGTGATGCGCAAAATGATCAGCTTTGATTTCTAGGGAGGGCAGGCATGAGCGATTTCGTACAATCCCTGAGTGACCCGGCCTCCTTGCTCTCCATGGCGGTGGCTGTGGCCATGTTCATGACCGTTGTTGGCGTGATGCTGCCGGCTTTGAAAGGCGACAAGCTGGAAACCCGTCTGAAACAGGTCTCCGAGCAACGCGACAAGCTGCGCCGCGCTTCACGAGCCGACATGGAACAGTCCGGCCTGAAGCGCGAAGCCAAGGGCACGATCAGCGATATTACGAACAAGCTCGATCTCCAGAAAATGCTGGAAGATCCGAACATTGAAGCCAAGCTGGAGCAGGCGGGTTTGCGCGGACCGCGGCCGCTGACAATCTTCTATTTCTGCCGCTTTGCGCTGCCCTTCGTGTTCGCGATCAGCGTTTTCGTGTTCATTTTCTTCGTCAATGATTTTGGCCTGCAGGGAAACATGAAGTTTGCCACGATCATTTTCGGTCTGGCCGCGGGCTTCTATGCGCCAAACCTTTATGTCGGCAATATTGCGGCGAAACGTCAGCAGTCGATCATGAAAGCATTTCCGGACGCCCTCGACATGATGTTGATCTGCGTCGAATCCGGCATGTCGATCGAGATGGCGTTTGCGAAAGTTGGCGCGGAAATCGGTACCGCGTCCGTAGAGCTTGCCGAAGAGCTGCAGCTGACAACGGCTGAACTGTCCTATTTGCAGGAACGGCGTCTGGCCTATGAGAATCTCGCCCGACGGACCGGCCATGAGGGTGTGAAGGCTGTTACCATGGCCCTCGTACAGGCCGAGCGCTACGGTACGCCTCTCGGCGATGCCCTGCGGGTCATGGCGAAGGAAAATCGCGACATGCGGATGTCTGCAGCCGAGAAGAAAGCGGCCGCTCTGCCAGCTCAGCTGACCGTGCCAATGATCCTGTTCTTCCTGCCGGTTCTGTTCCTGGTGGTTCTGGGGCCAGCGGTGATCAAGGTGATGCGGATGCAGGCCGAAAACGGCTAGAGCGATCGGTCAGATCGACGCTTTATCGAATCAACAAGTTGAGACTGAGGGGCGTTTAGCGCCCTTGTGAGCCGCGCAAGGTTGGGCGCAGCTTCCGGGTAACCGGTTGCGGCCCTTCACCGGCCAGGTCCGGCTCGGATGCAGGCATATTTGCCGCCGATATCGGGTCCTGCATGCTCTCTGCGTCGACTTGCGCCTCTGGCAGCTCCGGCATGGCCTGCGCCGCCGCAGGCGTGCGTTCCAGCGTGTCGATGACATCATCCAGGTTTTGCAGATCATCATAATTGCGCCGCGGCGTGATCATGTCGCGCAGCGCGCGTTGATTGGCTTCGATCGATCGCGGCGGGGCATTGGGATCAACCGCGATCATTTCATCAAACCGGCCTTGCAGGCCAAGCACCAGAGCCAGGTTCTGGCGGACACGGACATCCGAGCCTGACGCCGTCACGGCTCTTCGCAAGGCGGCCTCAGCCGATTCCAATTGTCCCGTCAGCGCCAGCGACATGCCATAATTGGACAGGGTGGTGGCGCGGTCCGGATCGCGATCAAGGGCGTATTGATAGGCTTGTTGTGCCTTTTCATGCTCCTCCAATCGGTCAAAGGCCAGGCCAAGCGCCGCCAGAGGTGTGGCTTCCGTATCAGGCGCCAGGTCGGCGCTGCGGACAAAGGCCTGGGCGGCTTGCTCATACTTGGCTTGGGTCATGAAGGATCGCCCCACTTCGAGGAAGATTTCATAGCCATCCGGGTGGAGCGGCGCCGCGGCTGTGGCGATTTCGAGTAGGCGTTCATGACTGCCAATACCGCGCAGCGCGCGCATGAACTGGATTGTGGTGTCGAGATTGGTCCCGTCTTTTTGGTACTCGCCAGACCAGAAATTCGCCCGCGTGATCGGGTCGGATCGATTCGCCTGCGCAATCTCGGCCTCGGTGGCGGGTTGCAGCGCAGCCTCGATCGCGTCTTGCATCGCCTTGTCTTCTGCAGACATCGCATCTGGCGCTGTGGCGCAGGCCGCGCTCGCGGCAAGTGCCAGCAGGGGCAAGGCAAATTTGGCAGTTCTGGCTCTGGACATTTCTCAGGCTCCGAGGCTGTTAGAGCGCTGATCATGCCAGAAACCTGGTCAAGACGAGGTTAACAGAACTGGCAACCGAATTAACTTGTATGGAGCGCTTTATGCCCACTCATTCCGCTTTGATCGCTCAGGCTGATACAGCCGCCCCGGTCTACCTGTACTCCAAGGCAGATTGGAGCGATTCTGCCGGAATACCGGCCGATTTGATGGCCATGGCGACCGCACAGGACTTCAAGGGCGGCGCGGGGCAGATGGTCCTGACCGCCAATTCTGACGGGGCTGTGGCAGGTGTGTTGTTCGGCCTGGGTGACGAGACGGATTCCCTGGCGGTTGCAGCGTTGAGCGCAAAATTACCGCGCGGAACCTATCAAATGGCCCGTTCCGGTGGGCTAACGGCCGCGCAGATTGCCAATGCCTGGGCGGATGGCGCGTACCGTTTCGACCGCTATTTGAGTGAAAAAGCAGACCCGCCCAAACTGGTTGTCGGGGAGGATGCAAATGGCGAAGCGCAGATTCGCGTCGCCATCGCGGTCGATCGGCTTCGGGATCTGGTCAACACACCTGCCGAAGACATGGGGCCGCCTGAGATTCAGGGCGCGATCAGCGATCTGGCCGAGCGCTATGGCGCCAGCCTGGAAACCGTCATCGGAGATGCCCTTCTGGAGCAGAATTACCCCATGGTGCACGCTGTTGGCCGCGCAGGGCCGGAAGCACCGCGCATCATGGAACTGAGCTGGGGCAATGCCGACCATCCCGAACTCGCCATTGTCGGCAAGGGCGTCGCCTTTGACACAGGCGGGCTCAACCTCAAGACCGGCAATTATATGCGTCTGATGAAAAAGGATATGGGCGGCGCGGCACATGCGATTGCGCTCGCAGAACTGGTCATGGGGCATGATCTGCCGGTCTATTTGAAACTCTATGTCCCCGCGGTCGAGAATGCGATTGCCGGCGATGCGTTTCGTCCAGGCGATGTCTTGTCGAGCCGCAAGGGCTTGAGTGTCGAGATTGACAATACGGATGCCGAGGGGCGGCTGATCCTGGGTGACGCGCTCACGCGCGCCTGCGAGTCAGAGCCTGATATGGTGATCGATTTCGCCACGTTAACCGGCGCCGCACGCGTTGCGCTGGGACCTGATCTGGCGCCGTACTATACGGATGATGACACCCTCGCCGCCGAAATCGCGCAAGGCGCTGTGACGAGCGGGGATCCGGCCTGGCGGATGCCGCTCTGGCAACCTTATCGCGCGATGCTGAAAAGCCCGATCGCTGACCTTGTGAACAGCGCCTCTGGCGGAATGGCGGGATCGATCACGGCAGCAATTTTCCTCAAACAGTTCATCGATGCCAAATCCTGGGTCCATCTGGATGTCTGGGCCTGGCGCGAAGGCAAATATGGCCGTCCGGCCGGTGGCGCAGCCTGTGGCTTGCGAGCGATGTGGGAAACCCTGAAAGCGCGCTACACCTAGCGTTCGTCGCTGATAATGTAACGCGGTCCCACACCCAGCCGCCAGGCCTTGTCGTCCGGATTGTAGAGCTGGCAGACTTTCAGCGACAGGCAACCACAGCCAATACAGCCATCGAGATTGTCGCGCATGCGCTGCATCATTGCGATACGATCATCCAGCGTCTTGCGGAACTGACGGCTGATCTTGCCCCAGTCTGCTTTGGTTGGCGTCCGCCCCTCGGGCAGGTCAGCCATCACGTCCTTGATCTGATCAATGGTCAGGCCGATTTGCTGGGCGATCAGGATGAAGGAGAGGCGGCGAATGTCCGAGCCTTCGAACCGCCTTTGATTCCCTTCATTGCGGTCTGGAGTGACCAGACCCTTCTTTTCATAGAACCGGATCGCAGACACTGACAATCCAGTCCGGACTGCTAAATCACCGATGGAAAGACCCCGTTTCATCGCCATAAAAAATTCTCCAGATAAGACCTTGACCTAAACTTAGGTTTAGGAATTACACGAATGTCTCCTGAAACAAAAGACAAGGAGACAGGCTATGTCAAAAGCTATTCTTGAACATGTGAACCTGACGGTCAGCGATCCCGACAAAACGGCGGATATGCTTGTGAAACTGTTTGGTTGGAAAGTCCGATGGTCGGGCGCCGCCTTGGGCAATGGGCGCACGGTCCATGTTGGCAATGATGCGGATTATGTGGCGCTCTATAGCGTCGGTGATCCGAAAGTGCTCGGCGAGAGCGAGAATTACGGGATCGCAGGCGCGGTGAACCATCTTGGCATTCTGGTCGATGATCTGGACGCGGCAGAGCAAAAGGTCCTCGCCTTCGGCATCAAAACTCATAGTCACCAGACCTATGAGCCAGGCAGCCGCTTCTATTTCCACGATCATGACAATATCGAATATGAGGTGGTGAGCTATGCTTGAGGGATTGATTCAAGCCTATCTGCAGGGCTTCGCGCGCGGGTGGCAGCCGCGCGACGAAGTCCCGCCACGCTTTCGTGACTCGCCAAGCGGGCAAACCGCGCTAAGCTCACCCCAAAGCAATCAGGGTGAGATGAGCTATGCTAAAAAACTGGATGGTCGCCAGCGTCGCGGCGATGGGCCTTTCCGCTTGCGTGAGTGTTGATGTTGATCTGGCCGATGCGCCTTCGGTAAAGCCTGACCTGGCCGA
>JBCCCT010000008.1:0-39062 GCA_039033355.1 Pseudomonadota bacterium
AATGTCATGTCTTGCAGTATCGCTCACCTGAAGTATACAGCCCGGCTTACGGTGAGGTGGCCGAGTGGTCGAAGGCGCACGCCTGGAAAGTGTGTAGGCTAGCAATAGTCTCCAGGGTTCGAATCCCTGTCTCACCGCCATCATATCGCAACACCGCATTGTAATATATACATTTAGCTAACCACAGAGCATCTCAACCCCACCGCCAACCCTACCAGCTGCATGGAATATCTACTTTGCGAGCGTAAGAAGCCATGAACTCAGGGGCTTAAGTCACTCTTAGTAAGTTGCGCAGTTTAGCGAGAGCGTTGGTCCGGACGTGGCGACTTGATGCGACGAACGATGTCTGCCAGTCGACCGGACTGTTGAACGATATCTGGGATTTCGTCGACCCGCTGCTCAATTATGAAAGCGTAGGCCAGCATCGCGAGGATGTCGCCTGCCTGGGTACCCGGCAAAGAAGTCGAACGAAGCAAAATGAACACCGCTGCGATCATGACGAGGAGCTGAGCTGAAGACCAGCTGATAGCATTCAAGTCAGACAAGCGAATTCGCCATTTCGCCATGCGTCCAAAATGCAAACGCCATCTTCGCTTACGACGGTCATTGATCGCGTTGACTTGACGCTCCCATTCAGAGTTGAGGAGCTTGTTCGTCTCATAAGCGCGCCGCCCAGTGGCGAAATTAATAAGTGCGATCGGGATGAAGAGACCTAGAAATACAACGCCGGACAATCCGTCATAGAGAAACAGAAAAAGAAGAGCGCCCAGCAAATTTACGGCTGCGGACAAGATCAAAGGAAAATCTTCTTCCAAGAACACGATCAGCTCTTCGATCATTTCGACACGAGCCGATATTCGGCCAACCGAAACACCACCAGCCCGTTGAAGTTCTACCGCTCGGACAGACATGTCCGCGTTCAAGCGCGAGAATAGGCGCGTATCATAAAGCTGGCGCGCCAGGCCTATAATGACGTGCACAATCCATAAAATGATAAGGGGCCAGATCCACTTCGCGTCGCCTGCGATTAATCCGTTCACCGCTGCTCCAGTCGCCCATGGATAAAGCAGCTCGCAAATGTTCTCAAAAAAGCTGAGCGTGTAAGTGAACAAAATTCTCAGTCGTCGGCTTTGCAGCTGCCGGAGCGGAGAATGGGCCCGACCCTCCTGGGGACCGGGATTGGACATGGTTCACCTGTTTTCTTGCTTCAGTTGCGAGTTAAGTGCCCGTTCCTGCACCTGCAAATCACAGCGCCGTGATAATTGATAGCACCAGATAGTCATAGTCGGTTCAGAAATACGCTCTCGAAGCGTCTAGTTTGCGAGCGCTCTACGCAAGTGTTTCCCAGAAAAGACGCACGCGATTCTGGAGCCGACGCAGACAGGGCAACTTCCGCAACATTTCGACAAAAAAGAACATACACCCCGACAAACCCTAACAATATTCCTTGCGCATCAACTCCTCTCGCTAATCGTTTTCCTGGCGTTCTGATCCTCGCAATCGGTTGGGAAACGCAAGCAAAAACAAATCAGCTCCCGACACCAACAAGGGGGCGATGGGAGGAGAAATATGATCCAAAGGAACACACTGCGAGCGAGCCTATCGCTTGGCGTCTCAACTCTGGCATTCGGTCTGGCAACGCCGGCATTTGCGCAAGACGAGGACACAGCCTCAAGTCGAACCTTAGATACGGTGGTCGTCACCACGCAGAAAAAGGATGAGTCAATTCAAGACGTGCCGATCGCGGTTTCAGCATTTGATCCGGATGCCTTGGAACGACTGAATATAAACACAGGCTCTGACCTGCAGTTCAACATTCCGAATTTTGGTGCGACCCAGGGTAATTTCTCTGCCGGCGACATTAGTATTCGCGGCATCACCAATGCGGCGGTCGGTGCCTCTTCCGATGCGGCCGTGGGCACGCATATCAACGGCGTTTCAGCGTCCAGTTCGACCCTGCTTGAGACTGAATTCTATGATGTCGAGCGGATCGAGATACTTCGCGGGCCACAAGGCACCTTGTATGGCAGAAACGCAACAGGCGGTGTGGTGAATGCCATCACAGCAAAGCCGGTCTTGGAAGAATTTAACGCGGGAATCGAAAACACGTTTGGCGAGTTTGATCATCGCAAGATCACCGGACATGTAAACGTTCCGCTCGGCGAGAAACTAGCTGCGCGTGTTGCTGGCTTTTATTTGAAGCGAGATGGCTATTCGACTGCGATCCTGCCGGATGGATCGGAAGAAAATGTAGATGGCCGAGACCTTTGGTCCATCCGCGGCACACTTGCGGGAGATCTGACTGACAAAGCCTCGTTCTGGGTCATGGCCGAGCATTATGAGGAAGACTCAACCCGGACACGGTCAACGAAGCAATTGTGCACGAAAGACACGCGTGCATTTCCGTTCAATCAAGGCTGCGTTCCCTACGAGATCGAAGGTTTGGGATATGCGCGCGACGCGAATGGAAACCCAATTGAGGTCGCGCCTGGGTTTGGCACCGTCAACAACGCCGCCTCGCTGGGGGGGCTGCTGGCACCATTGGTTGGGCTTTACGATGGATTTGGCGTCGATAGCAATGCCGGGGCGACGACGTCCACAGACCTGCGCGAATTTGAAACGAATATTATCCCTGAATTCGAATCTGAGGCCACCACGGTCCAGGCGGAGTTCCAATATGAGTTTGAGAACGATCTCACCCTTACGCTATTGGCGAGTTATAACGATACGTTCCGGGCTTTCACCGACGATTACAATAAAGGGATCGCCACGACCACGTTTAACGTCACGGCGCTGACGCCCGATCTTGATGGCGATGGTGACGGGGATTTCCCCGGGTTTGAAGCCTTTGGCTTGGCGCCGCCGCCTATTGATAGTCGTCTCCGGACACCGGGTGACACATTACTCGCGACGGACCGCTCAGATTCAGACTTCGAAACCACGTCTTTTGAAGCGCGTCTGCAATCGGATTTTGATGGTAATTTGAATTTTACCGTTGGCGCTCTTCAACTCGATACGATCGGGGAGACAAATTATTATGTCTTCTTCAACACGGCGGAGGCGTTTGCCGTTGCATTGGGCTTACCGGCAGATCGCTCTTACTTCCTGAGCCGCAGCCCCTACAAGCTAAAAGCATTAGGCGTCTTCGGAGAGGCGTACTGGGACGCCACCGACAATCTGCAATGGACGCTCGGGCTTCGCTACACGAACGACCAAAAGCGGCAAGAAGATACGCCCAGCTTATTATTGGAAGCGCCTGGTCCGGGCGGCGCGTTCAACGATCCGGTCGATTCCATCAATGGGTTCTACCAGGATGGTCCAGCCCAAGAGGCGGAATTCGAGGAAGTTACGGGTCGCTTCGGGTTCGATTATCAGGCCGGGGATTTTTGGTTCACGGATGACAGCTTGCTCTACGCGAATGTCTCTCGCGGCTATAAAGGTGGCGGCATCAATCCGCCGCAGTCTGCAGGTCTGGAGAGCGTCGGCACGACATTCGATCCCGAATTTGTCAACGCGTTCGAGGTCGGCTCAAAAAGCACTCTATTTGACGGCGCCGGCATCCTGAACCTCGCGGCCTTTTATTACGACTATGAGGGGTACCAGATATCCTCGATCGTCAATCGAACCTCCGTGAATCAGAATGTCGATGCGACCGTTTTCGGGTTTGAAGCCGAGTTCTATTATCAAGTCACCGAACAATTTCGGGTCGACTCAACGCTTGGGCTTTTGAAATCAGAACTGGCTGATCAGGACCCCCTCCTGGACACTTATGACCAAACGGGCGGCGACCCGAATTATGTGATCGTCAAGGATCCAGCGACGGCTCAGAATTGTGTGAATGAGATCACCAATATTACCGGCACGTGTGCAGGTCAGCTCGAGGGGATCCCCGTCGATGTTTCCGGCAACAGCCTACCCGCGTCGCCCGAACTCACGGTGTCTGTCGGAGCGGAATATGTCTGGGACCTGTCGGAGATTTGGGACCTGTCGCTTCGCGGAGACTTTTATCATCGCGGAGAAACCTATTCCCGGATCTTTAACCTTGAAGCCGATCGCATCGACGCATTTCAAAACGCAAATGTCGCTTTGCAGCTGACGAATTCAGAGAGGGACTTCGAGGTTGAACTCTTCGTCAAAAACCTGCTCGAGGACGATCAGGTCACAAACCAATACCTAACTGACGCCTCTTCCGGTCTTTTTACCAATGTCTTCTTGCTGGAACCCCGGCAGTTTGGCCTTCGTATATCCAAAGACTGGTAGCGATTCCTCTGCGTCTTAACTTGTGGGTGACCTCTTACGCAGTGAGGTCACCCACTTTTTTTATGGCTGAGCCGGTTGAGGCTTTATCGTGGAAAGTGGTCGCGCGGCCACAACGGACCCTGGAAGGAGTCTTTGTTCGGGGTGCGTATAACCGTGACAATACCCGACAACTCCAACTCGAAGTCTTCGATCAGTTTGTAAGTCCCGATGCTCCATCCATCCGGCAGGGCGTTTGATACAGACACACTTTGCGCGGACCGCGAGACAGCGATGTACTGTTTGCCGTCCGGGGCGTGGAGTACATTCACTGTGGTGCCTGCGAGATAGATCAGCGTGTGATATTTCTCAAGGGAAACATACCGCAACTTCTTCTCGCCAGATCCGATTTGTGTCGTCGAAATCAATCGAACGACTTGCCGAAATTCTCGGCCAAATGCACGCATCGTGTTATATTCTCCGTCGAACTCACATCCCGGCGATTTCCTGATTTCTCCAGAGTCAGCGTAACCGACGCGCACATCGTTTTTCCGAACCAGGGGTTTGTGCCAAGGCGGTTGAAAGGCCTGAAACTCTGACGGCGCCCAGTTTGAGGTGCCCCAAACGATACGGCGTCCAAGGTCGATGACTTCAAAACCAAAGCGCGCCCCTGAAAAGGGAGAATCCTGTAATTTGACACATCTTTGCTTCTGATAGGGATCGTACAAAACAGGTCCGACCCCCAAGATCAGAACCGCGGTCGATGCCAAAAGTACGCTCGCGCATCGTTTCATATCATATCTCTATGACCCCGCGATCAACCCGCGCCCCCAGCCCTGCGACGCCGCATCGCTTCTTCCATTTTTTTGCGCATTTCGGCTTCCATTTCACGACGCATTTGATCTGGGTTCAGACCTGGTAGGCTCAACGTCGTAATCAGCTCTGATCGCACCAAGACGCCATCCGCATTGGCGTCAAATCGCGCCACAATTTCCGCAAACGTACGTTTGAACTCTGTTTCTGAAACGCTGGCATTCTGATCGTGATCAAAATTCATAAGGCTCGGCAATGCGTAGGTTTGACCAAGTTGTGTTTCGGACCACTTTGTGAATTCAGTGCCCGACAGCGCGCGGCTATCGTCCAAATCTCCACTCGCGAAAGATAATTCATATCCGGCTTCCAGTTCCGCGGGTGAAAGGGTTGCATCGCCATTGGAGTCCATGCTGGCAAGCACAAGACCGATGGGAGGGGACACCTGTTTGCCCTCCAGTGTGGAACGCTGATCACTGACTGGCTTCGGTCCTTCGGCGCTTGCGCAGGCCGAAATGATCATTGCTATAAAAGCGAACGACGGAGTGAGCTTCGACGCATAAACAATCATCATTTGCAGGCCCTTTCATGACGATGCAATTTCGATGGCGCGATTATTGGTCGAGGAGTTTTTCGCGCGTTTGTCGACGATGAAGAATTGTGTTGCAGTCTTTGCTGATGGCCGCACCGATCGGCGTGTTTCGACACAAACCGTAAAAAACTTTCCTTTGTGCTCGACCGCGTCGACTTTTACACTGCGGGAATGACGGACGAGACGATCCTTGTTGTGGATGACGATCCCCAAATTCGAACGCTTGTAAGAAAGCTGCTCGAAAAGAACTATATGCGGGTCAAATTAGCCAGAGACGTCACCGAAGCGCAGGCTGTACTTGAGCGTGAAACGCCGGATCTTATCATTCTCGATTTGATGATGCCGGGAGAAGACGGCACGAGTTTTTGTCGGCGCTTACGACAGGATTCTACCATACCGATCCTGATGTTGTCCGCTCTGGGCGATGACGTTGATCGTATTATCGGACTTGAAACCGGCGCAGATGACTATCTGGCGAAGCCTTTCAATCCGCGCGAGCTGATTGCCCGCATCCGCAGCATCTTGCGTCGTACCCACAATGCGCCATCGAACATAAAGGGCACCAAGATCCAGCGTTTCGTCTTTGAAGACTTTGAGTTTCAGCCCGAAGCCCGCAGGTTGTTCAAAAATGGTGATGAAATTTCGCTGACTTCGGGCGAGTTCACGTTGTTGCAGATCCTGGTAGAACATGCCCCGCGTGTCTTGAGCAGGGATCAGCTTCTGGAGCTTTCTCGCGGTATTAACGCGAACTCGTTTGATCGGAGCATCGATTCACACATCAGCAGACTTCGCGGGAAAATCGAGCATAATCCGCGCCGCCCCGAATTGATCAAGACAATCCGCAATCTCGGATATGTCTTCGCGACACCGGTCGAAAAAGAGCACGCATGATCCGGATATGGCGGCTCTTTCATCGCTCTTTGCTGCTCAGGACGGCAGCGGTGTTGCTTGGCAGCCTTTTCATTACGGCGTCCTTCGTCAACACACTCCTGCAAACATCTCTCGTATTCCGAGTGTTTCCAGGCGTAATGGATCACCATGCCATCGCAACATCGGAGCTGGTATTTCTATTGGAGAGTGTACCAGAAGACGCCGCGCCGGTTGTTTTGTCCGCATATTCCAGCGCCTCACGCGCTGCGTATGTTCGCGAAGACTTCCCGGCTCAAGCGAAACCATCGGCAGCCATGAGCCAGCCCTTCCAGAGTTTGCCTGCAAATGCCGCCTATGATTTGTCTGGGCGCGAGACGCGCTTTCGCACCATTCGGGGCGTGGACCTGGCTCTCAGCAAATCTCAGCTCGGGGACACCACCCTGGTCGGCATGAGCGCGTTGGAGGTTTCGATCCAACTCGAAGATCAACGTGTCTTATCCGTTTTGCTCACGCCGCCGGCAATTATCGGGTATTATGGTTTGCCATTGTTTGGGCTGTTCGTCCTCACGATTGCCGCCGCGAGCCTTTTGAGCCTTTATTTTCTTTTTCGTCCTCTGAAAAAGCTTGAAGCGGCGACGTCCGCTATCGGCCAGACGAGCAAACCTCACTTCATAGAAGAAGAAGGGTCTGAGGATATTCGTCGGGTCGCACGCGCCTTGAATGCCATGCAACAGCGTGTCAGCGCGCTAATAGCGGAACGTTCGCGCATGGTTGCGGCCATGGCGCATGATGTCAGGACAAGTCTGACACACATGAAACTCCGGCTCGATGATGCGCAAGAAACAGACATAGAAGCCCTACAGCGCGATATTAGCACGATGGAGGCCCTAATTGGCGATATGATGCTCTATGCACGTTCCGAGCAAACGACGACCAAGCCTGAACTGATTGAACTCGGCGGGCTCATCGCGACGACGCTTGATACAGTCCCTTTCCCCGTTGAGACAGCGCTTACCTCCGCCTCATTTCGTGTTGCTGCAGACCCGCCAGCAATCAGGCGTGCGCTGATAAACCTTGTTCAAAACGCGAAGGACTATGGAGACGATCCAAGAGTCGTTTCGAGAATTGATAGTGGGGAATTCTTGATTTCGATCGAGGATACGGGACCCGGAATCCCCCCGGATGAAATTAAGCACGTGTTCGATCCGTTCTATCGCTTGGATCCATCCCGTAGCAGATCGACCGGAGGTAGTGGTCTTGGGTTGTCGATCGCCAAGTCCTTATTGAGTGCTCAGGGAGCGACCCTGAATCTGTCGAACATGCATGGTGGCGGCCTAAGAGCGACGATAAAGTTTCCCGAAACCGCTCGGATCTTTTGAGCGATGGTCAAAGTGCCATTCGTGGATGGCGAATTGGTGTTCAACCGTTTTCCAGATTGAAGAGTTTTGGAATGCCCAAGCAGTTGAGCAATCCGCTTCGCGAGCAAAAAGAGACATTAGAAATCGGACCAAATTCGGCGACTATCAATCAAGTGGTGAAGCTGCGATTAGCGGTTGTCGAACGCTGGCCGCCTCTATTCGTTCCAAATGTGCGAGAACGGTTAGAACCTCGTTTTCGGCGTAAGCGTCGCCGATGATCTGCAACCCAACAGGCATCCCGCTTTCACCGCTTCCTATCGGGGCCTGTCCACACGGCAAACCTGTGAGGTTGCCAAGAAAAGTAAACCTGCATGCGGCCTGAGTTTCCTTGATGTCAGAAAAACCTGATTTCATCTGAGCGTCAGAAACGGTTGGTGCGACGCGGGCGGTTGTTGGGAGCGCCAGAACATCGACGTCTCTTAAACGTGATGCACATTGCTGCCTCAATGACGTTCGAAAGCACTGAGCGTCGACATAGTCGGCAGAGTGGAATGCCTCAAACAAAGACATCATGACCTGATTATCGGGTGTCATGCCGCGCCAACCTTGGCGTTCTTGATCGAGCAACTCAACATATGTTTCGAGACCTATCACCACGAATCCGATCGCCGCAGCGTGCTGCGCGAGGGGGATCGAGATGTCGACAAGCTCTGCGCCTTCTTCTTCGAGCGCTGAGAGCGCATTGCGGCAGGCTTTGGCGACCGCTGGATTCGCAGCATCCAACTCGGACTGCAGCACGCCGATTTTCATTCCGGCAACACCGCGCCCCAGCGCCGACGTGAATTCTCCTGATTGAACCTCGGGACTGACATCGGTGATTGGATCAAGCGGATCCCGTCCAGCACAGGCTTCGAGAAAAATCGCGAGATCATGTGGTGACGCGCCCATCGGACCGAAATGGTCCATCGAACCACCGAACCCATCTAAGTGTCTGGAAACGCGGCCCGCAGTGGGTTTGATGCTGAAGATGCCATTATAAGCGGCTGGGATCCGCAAGGACCCACCGCCATCGCAGCCCAGCGTGACCGGCGCCAGACCAGAGGCAACCGCAACTGCACTTCCCGTCGAACTACCGCCTGCAACTCGGTCAAACGCGTGTGCGTTTCGAGGCATGTCACGGTTTGGATTCGTCCCCATCGGCGACATTCCCATTTCGACCATTGGCGTAAGCCCAAGGATAATAGCGCCGGCGTCACGGAGACGGACAACGCTTGTGGCATCTGAGGCATCCAGGCGCTCGGGCAAAAAGCCTGCACCTATTTGACCACCGGCGCCTTCAATATCGGTCATCTCCTTGATCGGAACGACGACGCCATCCAACGGACCTTTGGGAATTCCGTTTACCCAACGCTCCGAACTCGCGGCGGCGTCTCGCAGCGCACCTTCTTCATCGATATGCGTAAAGCAATTCATCGAAGGCTTATTGTCCGCCAGCTTTCTGGCATTCAAGATCGTTCGCTTAACAAGCTCCGTCGGCGAGGCTGTTTGAGACTTATAAAGCGCCGTCCAGCTGCGAGCGGTTGGGATCGCCTTTGGCGGTTCCGGCAAAGCAAGATCACCGGCGACAGCACGGTTGGGTCGCGCTTGTACAGGCCGGTAGTCCAAAGGCATGGGGCTGCGTTCATCGAGACCCAAAGCCAAGAGGGCTTCAATCCCAAGCTGGTGGCGCATGCGCTTGGCCATGGCCTGGCGGACAAATGATATGCGCATCGCCTTGGCGGCCATGCTGAGCATGCTGCCAGAAAGCCTCGGAAGATTGGATGCCATGATCCATACACCTCTAATCGATTGGAAGGGGACCTGTCAGTGACGCGCGTTGCGAAAGCTCGATCCAGTTGCCAGCGGGATCGGTAACGAATGCAATCCGCGCGGTTGATCCAAGCGTCGTCGGCGGCATAGGCGCCTGCCAGCCCAAAGCTGTCACTTGCGCATGAATGGCATCGACGTCGAAGACCTGAATCGTGAAGTAGCGTAGCCCCAGATACTCGAGCGCATGGCTGGCTTCGGGCGCTTTAAGATCCGGATCGATTTCTGCAATGATCAAACTGTCACCGACCGCAACCGCGCCTGGATGCTCTTCGGCTCGCGGGAGACCCAGCGCCTGATGATAGAATCGTAAGAACACGTCTAGAGACGGCACTTTGACTTCGATCGCCCAATGCTTCAGACCGCGATCTCCCATCGGGGTTCGCTGAAACAAATTGCCGTCAGGATCTTGTTGCGCGACTGCATCTGCCACGCCGTCTTGCGCCACCAATATCCGGCCGAAACCAGAGGGACCGCTAAGTTTGAGTCGTTGCTTCGACTGATTGATCTTCAAGACGCCATGCCCGAACGTATGGCGGTGCTGTCGGACAGTCTTTGAAATCGGCAGGATATGATCAAACTCAGCTCCGATGGCCTCTTGCCAGAAGCTTGCAAGTTGATCGGCTTGATTGGTGAACAGTCCGATATCAAGCGCTGGCTTGGCCAGGCTCAGATGTTTCAGTTCAGAGGCAGCTTCTTTCGTCAACGCATCACCAGTTTTCACCGAACGGACGAATGACGACTTCGGATGCCCACGCCGACTTTGATTGATGCGCGACGTGGAAACACTCTTCGGCGATATCCGCCGGTTTACAGAAAAAGTCGTCTGGTTTGTCTGCGAAGCGTTCTCTGGTCCAAGGAACGTCGATCACAGCGTCGATCGCGACATAGGCGGCGTGGACGCCTTTTGGACCAGCATCTCGGGCAATGCTCTCCAGCAATATTCGCTGCGCCGCCTTGGTCGGCGCAAACCCGGCGAATTGCGCCTTGCCGCGATAGGCCGATGTGTTGCCCGTGCAGAGGAGTGCGCCGCCGCCCTGTGCGATCATGTCCGGCACCGTGAGCCGGGCCAGGTGCAACAGAGCCATCGTGTTGATCTGGAAATTCTGTTCCAGTTGTTCCGGTTGAATGTCGAGAAAGCTGCCAAAGGCGCCGCCGACGGCATTGTGGATCACGATTGTGGGTGAACCGAGTGAGGATTTGATCGTATCCACTTGTGCCGTCAATTGCGCCGTGTCGGACAGATCGCAGGTAAAGGCGCGTGAGCCTGGCGTATTGCTTTCAATCTCCTGCAACCGATCACTCGACCGTGCCATCATTGCCACCTGATACCCATCTGCAGCAAATCGCTCGACCAGGGCTCGTCCCGTTCCCGGGCCAACCCCCGTTATCAAACAGGTTTTGTGTTTACTCATGTTGGATCCTCGGTATCGGAACGATCAATTTCGTTGATCCGTGCCCGAGCATGTTTATCGGCACCTGGTCCAGGCGCGAAGTCGACATCCGCAAAAGAGATCTGATCGCCCGTCGCATTCGTGATGCGAAGCTCTTGAAGTGGCGCTTTCGTGGAGCGATCCGTGAGCAGAACCGGCTCATTGCCGGCGCCGTAAATTTGCTTCTCAGACCATTGTTGGATGGCGACCATAACGACATCCAGCGCCAGGCCCTTCTCGGTTAGTGCATACTTGAAATTCGTTCCACGGTCGGCGAACTCCACGCGCTCCATGATTCCGTCTTCAACGAGTCTGCCGAGACGGTCTGTCAGCAGGTTTTTTGAGATCTGAGTGTTCTTGAGAAAGTCACCAAATCGCGTCGTGCCATAGAAGGCTTCGCGAATGATGAGCAAAGTCCAGCGATCTCCAAAAATGTTGAGCGCCGAAGCGATTGCACAGGTCTGTGTGTGTTTTTGCGCCATAGGTCTTTCCACGTCGTTATTAGCGTTCTGCCAAATTAATGGTTGCGTTTCAAGACTAAAAAGATTAATGGTCTCGAAACAAGACCAAAATTGGAGTCAGTCTCAATGTCAGAACCAAGTGCCGCTTACGCGACCTCCCTGACCCGCAAAGTCTCTGTGAATGGAACCGACTTTACATACCGGGTTACCGGCTCCGAAACGGACATGCCGATTGTTTGTCTGAACCATCTCGCGGGCAACTTGGACAACTGGGACCCGCGCGTCATCGATGGACTTGCGCGTCGACACAAAGTGATTGTCTTCAACAATCGCGGAGTTGCCAGTTCGAAAGGAAAGACTCCGTCCACCGTGGATGAGATGGCCGATGATGCGATCGCCTTCATCAAGGCGTTGGGATATGATCAAGTCGACATCCTAGGCTTTTCGCTTGGAGGTGCTGTAGCCCAAACAGCTGTGCTCAAAGAGCCAGGATTATTCCGGAAGATCATCTTGGCAGGGATCGGTCCAAAAGGAGGGATCGGCATCAGCGATATCCCAACTATGGCCTACAAGAATCAACTCAGAGCTCTTTTGAGCTTCAACAACGTCCTGACCTATTTGTTCTTTACGCGGACTGAGAATGGTAAAGCGCAGGCCAAGGCGTTCTTGCGGCGACTAAAAGAGCGCACCAAACAGAGAGACAAGAGCGTCTCCCTTGGGACGTTTCGAAAGCAGCTTGCTGCGATCAGCGACTATGCCGCACAGCGGATGCCAGATTTCTCGAAGTTGGATCATCCCGTACTCGTCGCGAACGGCGAGAGCGACGTTATGGTTCCGAGCGTGAACTCCGCTCATCTCCATTTGGCGATCCCGGGCTCGAAGCTAATTCTTTACAAAGATGCCGGGCACGGCGGCATCTTTCAACATCATGACGCCTTTGTTCAGGAAGCACTTAGCTTCTTCGCATCTTCATCTGAACGTTCGAGCTCCGTGCTATGAAACAGCTTCGATACGCACTTTCTTTAGCAATCGCACTTGCGGCGTTTGTGGCCGCCTGTTCGACTGAGCCTTCTCAGCAACAGAGATCCAATCTCCACCTGGAAGTCTTTGTTGCCGAACCCGATGAGATTAATGTCACTTCGGCCTTGATCATGGGGCCGAGCGAAATGATGGTCGTCTCTGCGCAGGGGACAAAATCTGCGGCAACCCGATTGGCGGATCGGATCGAAGCCACTGGGCTCGACTTACGCTACATCTTCTTGACGCACCCACATCTGGATCATTCACAAGGAGCCGGGATCCTTCTTGAGCGGTTCCCGGACGCCGAATTTGTCACCACTCCGGAAATCGCCTTTGTTCAAAAACACCGCATGGCGATCGATGATGTGTTCGCCGAGGCGCGTTATGGTGACAATGCCGCGATCCCATCAGTGCCTGCGCAGGCCTATCGTGAAGACACATTCCTGATTGACGGCGAGACCGTCGAGATCTGGCCCGATATTATTGGCGATATTGGTCTCGGCAATCTGACGGAGCCACATGTCGCCCTCTATGTGCCGAGTCTGCATGCGCTGATCCCGAGTGACGTCGTCTATTATAATGGGCATGTCATGACCGGTGGCAGCTCTGCAGAACACCGCGCCAAATGGATTGCGCAACTCGATGACTGGCTCGCGCGGGACTTCGCGATTGTTGTACCCGGTCATATGCCAAAGACCAGCGCTGATGATCTCACCGCGGCCGGCGCTCTTTCTCACACCAGAAACTATTTGGCCGCTTATGATCGTGCGCTCGCCGCAGCGGATGCCTCGCAGGCAGTGATCGCGCAGCTGCTCACAGAATTCCCCGAGCTTCAGCACCCAACAGCGCTCTACCTGTCCGCCTTCATCGACTTCCAGGAGATGCGAAACCTCTCCTTCGATCCGGCCGACAAAGTGTTCGATGAAGGCCTCACAGACGCTGAAATCGCTGAGATCGACCGCAAAAAGTTTCAGGCTTTCAGGGCCGCTTACAACCCAGGAGAAAACTAATGCCTGCAGTCACCTATACGCATCAAGACGGCGTTGCGCGCATCGTCCTAAACAATCCGCCCCAAAATCGGTTGAGCAATGAGTTGGCCCTCGGGCTCGGCGCGGCGATCCAGGATCTTGCCGGGCGGACGGATACCCGCGTTCTCTTGCTCAGCGCCGATGGTCCGGATTTCAGCTATGGTGGAGATATCACCACCTGGTTGGACTCAACCGAGGAGTCTTTCTCGGAGAGCATTACCCGCGGCCTCGGCATGACCGGCATGTTCCAGGATCTGCCTTTTCCGGTGATCGTCGCCGTTCAGGGTTATTGTGGGGGAGGCGGCTTCGAGATCACGCTACGGGGCGATATTATCATCGCTGCGAACAATGCCCGTTTCTGTCACTCGGAAGCCAGCATCAGTGCTTTTACGTTCTTGGGAGGCGTTCAGCGAGTCGCCGAACGTGTCGGACGCACCCGCGCGCTGCAATGGGCCATGACGGCTGAGCAAGTGGACGCAGAGACGGCATTGCAGGCCGGGCTGGTGAATGAAGTCGTGCCGCTTTCCGACCTTGCCAAAACCGCAGAGGCCTGGGTCGATCGCTTCAAAGACAGCGCGACCCTGTCTCACGCCGCGCACAAGAAATTGCTACGTGCCTGGTCAAATGGCGGTGTCGCTGCTGCTGACGCTCTGATGCCGGAAATGGCTGGCAAAATTGTCATGTCCGAAGACTCTCAGGGCTGTCTTCCAGCCGCCGCGGAAGCGGTAAGAGCGAATGCGCCGCGTCCGAAATTCAAATTCAAAGGCAAGTAGGCGCCCGCGCCAAAGGAGGATCTTATGTCACTTGATCGCACCGCCATCGAAGAAGAAGTCCGTCACTGGTTCTTTGACATTTATTTCAATCACTGGGTCGATGTTGGCGCCGGGCGCCGCGATGAGGGCCCGGAATTTGTGCTGCAATATTGGGGCACGCCCATGTTTGTCACCAATGATGAGCCCGCCATCGCGATGTGGGCCACGGAAGGTCAGCAAATCGTCGACTTCCTGGTCATGCAACAAGAGATCCTGATCGCTGCCGGGTATGATCATACTGAAGTCCCCGACAAGAAGATCTTCGTTTACAATGCGAACGGCGCGGCCATCGAGGTGATCTGGTCCCGGCAAGCCGCAGACAATACCGAGATACAAAGACTGGTGGTTCATTTCGAAGTCGCGCGCATGGACGGCGTATGGAAAGTTGTTGGGATCCAGTCGCGCATGACGGACAAGTCACTCGACGGGGATAGAATAGACGGCGCCTGGGCGCAGGAGGCGGCGTGATGGCAGGGACCGAAGAGAATCCAATAATCTATCCAGACCTCGTCATGCCGGACAATGTCGAGCGGCAAGCGATTGCAATCTGGTGCCAGGGATTGGCGCTGGACGCAGACATCTATCGTCCGATCGACCTTGGCACGGATGAAAAACTCCCAGGACTCGTACTCAGTCATGGCATGGGCGGCGATAAGCTGACCGCCGAACGCTATGCAGCCCTATTTTCCAGCGCCGGACGGATCTGCATTTCATTTAGCCAGCCGAGCTGGGGCAAGTCGCAGGGACGGCTCAGCATAATCGGTGACACACCGGCACTGGATGAGAACGGCGAATGTGTCGTCAAAGTGAAGATGGCGCGCAACCTGATCGATCCGCTGGATTGGGTCGATGCCTTCCGCGCCGCGCTGGACTATCTTGAGGGCGAATCGCATGTCGATTCTGAGCGTATAGGAGCTTGGGGCACGAGCTTTGGCGGCGGCACAGCGCTTTCCGCCGCCGCGTTAGATGCGCGGATCAAGACGCTCGCGATTCAAGTTCCGGCGGTGTTCAATCCGCCGCCAGAAATGAAACAGGTCGGTTCGGCACGCGCGAAGCAAATCGCACGCGGGGAAACACCACCAATCCCACACCGTGGGCCGGACCTGATGCCGGGCCTTCCCGGGACAGTGAATTATGCTCGGATGGCGCAATACACCGTCGGCGACCTTGTAGACCGCGTCACTGTACCAACGCTGATTCTGGACGCCGCCAATGAAGAGATGTTCGACATCGCACGGAGCGGCGAACGCGCTTACAAGAATTTGAAGGCACGGAGTATAGACACTTATTATGAAGTCCTGCCGGACATCGATCATTATGGCATCTATTTTGGCGGATACGAACGCGGTAGCCAGCTGGCGCAAGACTGGTTCGAAAAGTATCTGTGATGAAGGTCGAAGATCTTTATCCTGGTGTTCGAAAAGTGATTGCTCGGACGCCGCGTCTTCCATTCGCGCATCGCTTTCTGCTCCCGGTTTCGCGTTTGGTGTACAATGTTACCGCCGCCACGAAATTGCCGGATGGCGTAAGTGTTTCAATCGAAACGATGGGTGGTGTTGATGTCTTTGCTTTTGAGCCCGATGCGAGGACGTCCGAAAGCGCCATTCTCTGGATGTTTGGTGGCGGGCACTGGGCTGGAAAACCCTCGCATTTGAATGCCATTGCGGGATTTGCGGCCCGAAAACTCGGGGTTCCAATCTATGTCCCATCGTATCGCCTCGCTCCCCGACATCCGTTCCCCGCGGACCTGGAAGACTGCCACGCCGTGTGGAAGCACCTGGTCGAAAATGCTGAGCGTTTGAAGTTTGATCCCGATCGAATCGCATTGGCGGGAAATAGCGCTGGTGGCGGACTAGCCGCCGTACTCGCTCAGAAAATCCGGGATGAAGGCGGGACGCAGCCCATCGCCCAATGCTTGCTTTATCCAATGCTCGAAGATCGCACCGCAGCTGATCGTTCACTGGATCAGATCAATCACTTCATTTGGAACAATAAAGCCAATTATGAAGCATGGCGGGCCTATTTGTCACCGCATAAGCCGGGAGCTGAAATCATACCGGACTATGCTGCAGCGGGGAGATGTCTTGATCTCGCGGGACTTCCGTCGACATGGATTGGGATCTGTGACCTCGACTTGTTTTGCGCTGAGAACGAAGACTACTCCGAGCGTCTCACTGTCGCGGGTGTCGAGTGTGAGGTGTATCGCGTGGAAGGGGTGCCGCACGCATTTGAGGTGTTGGCGCCCGATACTCACATCGCGATCGATTTTCAACGATCGGCGATCGACTTTCTTCGACGTGCTCTAAACGTGCACGAATAATCGATGTGAGTTCCGGCTTGCGAGCAAAAGCAGACATTAGAAATTCGACCCTGGCAGACCCATTGCAGCCGAGAGAATGGCAGCAAAGGAGTAAACGATGCCGTTTGATCAGTCAGAAGGAAAATGGATTCCCTGGAACAAAGGAAAGTTGGTTGGGCAGAAAGCGCCTCTGAAGCCGCAGGAAGTCTGGTCGATACACGTGCGACTGCAACTCGCAGACAACACGCGAGATTTGGCTCTCTTCAATCTAGCAATTGATAGCAAACTTCGCGGATGCGATCTGCTGCGACTACGCGTTTCGGATTTGCGAATGGGTGGCGAGATCAGAAGCCGAGCCAAGGTCATTCAACAGAAAACAGGCACAGCGGTTCAATTCGAAGTCACCAAACAAACTCGTGATGCCGTTGAGGCCTGGCTTGAAGTGAAGGGTCTCCGACCACACGATTGGCTGTTCCCAAGCAGAAAGGATAAGACGCGTCATCTATCAACACGGCAATACGCGCGAATCGTTGAGGGTTGGGTTCGTTCGATTGGTCTCCCGAGATCATCTTATGCGGCGCATTCAATGCGCCGTACCAAAGCAACATTGATCTACCGCAAAACCGGCAACCTCAGAGCCTTTCAGCTTTTGCTCGGACATAGCAAAATCGACAGCACAGTATTGTACCTCGGTGTCGAAGTGGAAGATGCTCTCAGTCTGGTTGAGAACATCGAGCTATGAACCAGGCACTGTTCCTGTGTTTGTCGACAGGCTTCACCCAGATTTGGGTTGGAACGCAAAATCACCCGCATTCAGTTGTAGGGGGCCCGGGGTCAGAAGCACGACGCCGCTTCCGTCTACTTTTGCGATCTGCAGATCAGAGGCGATGAAGCGACCGAAGCGATCGGGGTCGGGAATTGCAGTCCAGTAGGCCAAGCGTGTCTCGTCATTTGACCAAACGGGCTTTGCATCAATTCGCGCCAGCTCTTCGCCTTCAAAATCTGTCACTTGGACGGAAGGGGAAATACCAGGTCGCTCCACATAGATATCCAAGGTCTCTCGCGTGGTTAGATTTCCGAAATAAGCAAAGTCAGATCCATCCGGGGACCAAGATCCAAATACTTGTGTTCCATTGGCATTCGGAAGCGTTTCCCCCAGCGCCACAGCGGCCGAATTCAGACCCACAAAAAACAAGTCTGTTGTGGCACCCACCGAGGTCTCACGTTGTGTATACATCACCTCATCTTCGGCGTTGGGGCGAGCCGCATACTCCATAATTACGACGTCGCGATCCGTGGTCACAACGGTTTGCGGCCCCGTGGTTGCTTCGGAATCGCGAATAATGATCTCTTCTGTCCGATTCGAATTCTGATTTATAAAAGCGATCCGCGCGTCATCATCAAACCATCGGCATTGACGTTCATTGGGAGACGTTGCGGTGTCGCCGCCAATCGTCAAACTGTTTGGAAAGACCCCGGTTGAGGCATCGCTCGCGCGTATGTGCCGAACGTTATCGCCCGGCTCGAAACTGTAGCAGACCTTGGGAGCCGATAGCGCCAATTCGATGCCCCGCAGTCCCCGCAAGCTGGTCACAAGCCTTGAACTATTCTGAGTGCCGAGCGTGGTATCAAAAATATTGATTGCTTCAGCCCGTCCCGTCGAAACGTTTTCGACAATTTGAAAGATGTAGCCTCCATCAGCCGACCATCTCGGCGAGACGACGCTTACGCTGGCATTTGGACCAACTGGGCCGCTTATCTTCATGGGATTGGCGCCATCTCTGCCGACAGTATAAGTCTCCCGGCTCGTATCCGATGCGCCGCCTGTCTGCAGGGTAAACGCAAGTTGCGAGCTGTCCGGAGACCACACAAAGTCAGCCCCAGCAGAGCGATCATTTGTCGTTCCAGCCGCGCTGACGAGGATCGGCGTGCCGCCATCGACCGAGACCACCAAGAGGTCGAAATTATCCGCGGTCAGATCCGGCGCCTGTTGGAAGGCGAGCCATTGCCCGTCCGGCGACCACTTGAAAGATAGAACGCGAGACTCCAATCCACTTTGCGACTGTGACAATTGAACGAGATCCGTTCCGTCATCATTTACGAGGTACAGATCCGCGGTCGAGATCGCTTCTGTGCCAATGAACGCAATCTTCTCCGGACGACGGTCAACTTGAATGTCGATGGTGGCACGATCAGTCGCGCCGTCATCATCTATGACCGTCAAGGTCGCGGTAAAAGCGCCAGGCATATCGTAGGTAAAAGACACCTCCTCGGCCGTCGCATCGATGGTTCCGTCGCTGGTAAAATCCCACGCATAAGATGCGATGGTCCCATCGCTGTCTGTTGATCCCTGAGCGGAGAAAGAGACCGGAAGCGCGGCAAGTCCGGTTGTTACATCCGTCTCAATGACGGCGTTGGGCGCAACATTTGAAGGTGGTGGAGGCGGCGGCGGTGACACCGAACTCCCGCCGCCGCTGCCTCCACAAGCGGTCATTAAAAATGAAAACGCCAACGCTCCGAGGCTAGCGCTTCGGTGCAGTGCGTGGCGCGTATGAGACGAAGAAAAAACAGACATGCGGTGTCCTCCTTTGGAAAAAAGCAAGCCTCATTGAAGCGCCGAGTGGCATGGGGGTATTCCCCCATTCGAAACCAAGATTTTGAAACCAATGGGGGAATGCCCCCATGCCGCCGCCGCGCCGCCGCATCTAGGTAGTGAAACACCGGACAGGGAGCCGGATCACGCAAACACATCAGGAGACTGAAATGAAAATCGCGACCATCATCGTTGCCGGAACCCTCGTGTTGACCGGCTGCGCAACCGGGTACCAAACAAGCGGATTCACGGGCGGCCAAATGCCAAAATGGCGCAGCGCGAATGTGCTTGAAATTCAAGCTGCCGGAAACGGCTATACGAGCAGTTCCAAACTCAACAAAATGGCCTTACTCCGCGCTGCGGAAACCGCCATCGAAGCCAATTATCGCTACTTTATCGAAGTTGGCTCTGAGAATACTGGCAGCTCTTCAACGGTGACTATGCCGTCCACGGAGACGACAACTTATACGGGCGGATACACATCGACCGGATACGCTTCAACGTCTACAACCACGTTCAATAACAACTCTTACAACGTCTACAAACCGGGCGCCAACTTGGTCTATGAGATGTATGACGAGTTGCCTGAAGGGGCGAGGCCCGGACAGTTTTATGACGCCTATGAAATTTATAATCGGCTCGGCAAAAAGTGGATCAAGAAGTTTAAACCCAAAACGCCGCCCGTTTGAGATTGATCAGGTTAGGTCTGCCCGAGATGATCGAGCAGACCTTCTTTGAACGCGGCAGAGAGCAGCGCGCCTACGGATTTGGTCTCGAACTTTTCGAACAGGCTGGCGCGGTGTTTCTCGATCGTCTTCGGGCTTATGCAAAGTCGATCACCGATCTGGGTCGAGGTTAGTCCGTCCGCGATCAAGCTCAAAACTTCGCGTTCGCGCGGGGTCAGATTCCGTCCATCGGGGGCTTCCGCCAGCAAACGGACAATCTCCTGGTCGACATAGTTTTTACCGACCATGATCAGTTCGAGCCCACGCCGAAGCTCAGATTCGCAGCACGTTTTGAGGAACAGTCCTTCAACGCCCGCCGTTACCCAATCGGCCAGCATTCCAACAGAGGTAAAGCCCGTGAACACTGCGATCGCTGTTTCAGGACTCCAAGCACGCACTTCGGCAAACACTTCTGCGCCGTTTGCTAAAGGCATGCCGACATCAAGCGTAAGCAAGCGGGGACGGTGCTTGCGGCAAAGCGCAATGGCTTCAAGACCATTTTCCGCCACACCGACAATTTCAGTCCCGCGCATGGATGCGAACAGCTGGCTCAATCCCTCGCGGACCATCTGGTGGTCGTCGGCAATCACAATGCTTGTATTATGAGACAGAGAATGCTCTTTCATGCTAGAGGGGCCACCGGAAACGTTTTGTCACCAATCGCGACCATAGCAGCCAGATGGCTTGGCGTCTTGTGTTTCGCCATTCTTGTTCATTTTTGCGCTTTCGCTGAGCCGTTCGATGTCGCCGACCCCCCTCACTACAAAATTCTCGCCGACGCAGAATTTGTCAGGGAAGATCTCACACAGCTATCTTTGGAAGAGGCGATTACACGCTATCGCGCGGGCGATTTTTCGCTCGCAAAAACATCGACCGGCGACCCCACGCGCCCGAATAACCCCGAGTCAATTAATCTCATCTATGGACCTGCCTGGGTTCGGTTAGCCGTGACCAATACGAGTGATACAGCGATCAGCGCGCGATTAGATGCCCGCGCGGGCATCCTTAACAATGTTCTCAACGCTTACATCGTCCGAGGAGATGGCGGTTCAGAGATGATCTGGCGCAATAATTGGTTGGACGAACCCCACGCCGTGCAATGGCCACGCATGCGACTACGGGCATCCTCCGATTTTTCTTTAGCCCCCAGCGAGGAAGTCGAGCTATGGATTGATTACCCTTATGGATTCATGCTGGGTGAAGAGCTTTGGCTCATCAATGAGCATGACTTTGTTGCGCGCCGAACGGGCGATGCCGGCTATTCGAGCTTTCTGTTTGGATGGCGCGCGGCGCTGATCGTGGCCGTACTCGCTTTTGCCATCATCTTGCGGTCGCGTGTGGCTGCATTCTATGCGATGTTTAGCACTGCACTCTTTGCTTTCTTTCTCGAGAATTATGGCTTCACGTATACGTACGTGTTTAAGTCATACGCGGTTGATCAAGTCTTCTTTGTAGGCTCCGGCGGGGTCGCATTCACCTTCTTTGGACTCATGAGCCGTGAGTTTCTTTCTGCGCCAAGATTGTATCCGCAATTAAACAAAGCGCTGTTGTGGACAATGATCCTGGGATGGGGCGCGTGTCTGACTGCAATGTTTCTTGGCCCGCACCCTGCGACCTTCATGATACTGACGCCCTTCATTCTGGTTTTCACAGGGATTTGTATATATGCCGCAATCATTGGCGTGCGAAATCAACATAAAGGTTCCTCCCTCTACCTGATCGCGACGCTTATGTTGTTTGCAAACTGCTTTTTCGGTTTGCTCGCCTGGCCACCTTTTTATCTGGTCTCAGCCCGCTTAAACGCAGACGTCACGCATCTCGGATTCTCTATCGACGCTTTCTTATTCGCCGGCGCTCTTGCATTGCAGGCACTGGCACTTCGTGAAGAACGCGATAGCGCTTATGAGGCAGAGATTGCGGCGCTGTCTGAAAAGGCCAGCATAACTAGCGCGCTCGATACCATGACAACACAGCACGATCACGCAATCGCGCTCGCCGAAGCGCGCCGCCGAGCTCTCGCCGAAACCACACATGATCTGAAACAACCTTTGCTGTCCTTGCAAATGTCCTTGCGCGACAAACAAGATGTCGAGGCCCTGTCCCAAGGTGTGTCTTATCTTCAAAGCGTCGTTGACAAGACACTCGACGATGTCCGTGCGGACCGTAACGATCACGTCGAACACGCGTTTATCGTCGATCGAACAGCGAACCTGGACGACATTATCGGGAATATCGCGCTCATGTTCTCCGATGAGGCGCATGACAAAGGTATAGACTTAAGGACTGTCCGCAGTTCAATTGTCGTCAAAGCAGAACCCGTCATCTTAATGCGGATCCTGATCAACCTCGTCGCCAATGCGATCAAGCATACCGTATCTGGTCGCATACTCATCGGCGCTCGCCGCCGGGGTGATGCAGCAATGATCGAAGTTTACGACACAGGTCCCGGAATGAGCGAGCGTGACTTGCAGGACGCTTTCAAACCATACGTCTCTGGCACAGCATCAACTGGAGAGGGCCTTGGTCTGGCCATCGTAAAGGAGCTTGCCAATGAAAGCGGACTCGACATCCACGCGCATTCTCAACCTGGCAAAGGGACGGTCTTTCGGATCGTAGGATTATCGAGAGGCAACTAAGTACTCTCGACATGCATATGAAGCTCCAGTTTTACAGCTTCTTAGACCTAAAGTCAGCTGCGCGAGCAAAAAGAGACATAGCATGACTGTTGTGTTGCTTCAGTCTCAAGTTTTGTGTGCAAGACGTCACTGCGCGCAAAACCTACCCTAGATCCGGCTGATTGGGGTCCGCTTTCCAAACGCCCTTAGGGTCGCAGACCGTCGCTTGTAGAGGACCGATATCTCAGCTCGAAGGTCGGGAATCAGGCACCGTCATACCAGAAACTGAGCGATATCCATGATTGTGATCTGTCGTGTCAGTTTCCAGCTGACTTTTTGGCCACTCGCACTAGTTGTCGAGCTGTGTCTTTTGTTCAACGTCATTACTGGCCGCTTCTAGCGACGCTCGGCGCCTTTGCATGTGTAACGGTGCCGGCTGCGCCGGAGCGTCCAAGCCTGCAGCCGCCCGCGCAGGAATTCGTCTCGGCAGTCCCAATAAGGACCTCCTTGGATGAAACTGTGATGAGTTGGTGGCGCGTATTCAACGATCCACAGCTCTCGCGACTGGTCGAATCTGCATTAGACGAGAACAAAGATCTTGAGGTCGCAGCAGCAAATATCGAAACGGCGAGAGCAATCCTCGATCGCCAGCGTCTCGGCCAGTCTTTCTCAACTGCGTCGACTGCAAGTGCTGAGCTTGGTCGCGCCGCGCGCGACGGGGCGGATGCCGAATTCTCAGCATCCGGACAGTTGGGCGCCTCATGGGAATTGGATGCGTTTGGTAGAATTTCATCCGCAATTCGTGGCGCCGAGCTCCAGGTCGAACAGACACAAGAACTTCGGCGAGACAGTGCGGTCATCATCGCCGCAGAAACAGCACTTGCCTATGTCGACTATCGCGGCAATCAGGTTCGCATCGCCGTGGCGCAATCCAACGCAGACTTGCAAGGCGAAAGCGTCGAACTATTGAACGTTTTGTTCGAAAATGGCCGCGCGACCCGGCTCGATCTTGAGCGCGCAGAAGCCCAGTACAGGACGACCTTGGCCACTTTGCCATTGCTTGAAATCAATATTCGCAGCGCGCTCATTCGACTCGCCACTCTAACGGGGCGTGTGGATATGAGCGATCTTGTGGTCGAGGGGGCAAACGCCCCCCTATCCATTCCTCGCCCACCGCAATCTCTGGCCATCGGTACGCCAGAGGAATTGATACGGCGACGGCCGGATGTGCGCGCTGCCGAGGCGGAGATCGCCCGCAGACTGGCTTTGGGCGAAGTGGAACGCGCACGCTTGTTCCCGACGCTCACCTTTAATGCCAACATCCTGTCTTTGTTCACCGAAGATAATGCCGGTAGCGATAGCTTTGGCTTTGGCGTCGGACCGGCCATTCGCTGGGATGGACCTGATTTGAGAGGCGTCAATGCAGATATCAGCATCGCAGACGCGGAAACCCGCGCGGCTTATGCGGCCTACGAACGGACGGTTGTCGAAGCTATTGGTGAAGTCGAACTCGCGCTTGTTGCTTACGTTCAAGAACAGGCGAGACGAGACGATCTAGACGCTGCAGCAAAAGCGGCCGCGCGTGCGGTTGAGCTCGCGCGATTGCGATTTGACGAAGGGTTAGATGACTTCTTAGATGTCATTGACGCCCAGCGCACTTTGCTGGACGCGCAAGATCGATTGGAAAGCAATCGCTTGGCGACAACCAGACAAGCGATCGCCACGTATAGAGCATTAGGGGGAATTTGGCAGGACGAAGAGATTGCGCGCGCAGTCTCTGAACGGGAGTGATATCAGGATGTTGAGGCAGTTAATCAGCTTGGTGATCATGAGTCTGTTTCTGACCATGTCGGCCACGGCGCAACGTGGCGGCCCTGCCAGCGTTTTCGCAGAGCCAGTCCTTGAACGCGAGTTTTCGCGTGACATTGAGGCGCTCGGGACCCTCGAACCGATTGAACAAGTCGACCTCTCCCTCAATGCATCTGACCGTATTACGGCTTTATACTTTGATGATGGCGAACGCGTCCGAGCAGGTAAGACGCTTTTGTCGCTCGCCCAACGCGAGCAACTGGCTTTGGTTGAATCTGCGGAAGCGGATGTCGAAGAAGCGGCGCGCCAGTTGGAACGTGTGTCCAGGCTGGCCGTTGCCGAAGCCGTTTCACAATCTGAACTCGACAGCGCGCAACGCGATCTCGACAGTGCCGAAGCCAATTTGCGGGCGCTTCAATCAAGACAGAAAGACCGGGTTCTCGTCGCCCCGTTTGATGGCGTGCTCGGATTTAGGCGGGTCAGCGTCGGCTCTTTTGTGCGCCCAGGAGACGTCATCGCGACCCTGATCGATGACAGTGAGATGAACCTGGATTTCGATGTCCCCTCCATATTTACCCGCTCAATCCAGCCCGGAACGGCAATAATCGCTCAGACGGATGACCTGCCAGGCGCTATGTTTAGCGGAGCGGTCGAAACCTTGGACAATCGAATTGACCCAATTACGCGCTCCATTCGAGCCCGTGCGAGCATTCCAAATCCCGATCGCCTGTTGCGGTCCGGAATGTTCATGCGAGTGACTGTAACCGCGGACCCGCGCTGGAGTCTCGCCATCCCGGAATCAGCGGTTCAACCGGTGGGCCCTCGCACTTTCGTTTGGCGTGTCACGCCAGAAAACGGGACACTCAAAGCGCGCCGCGTAGAGGTCGAGCTTGGTCAGCGTGCCGATGGCTTCATCGAAGTGAAGTCAGGCTTGGTTCAAGGGGATCGGGTCATTACCGAAGGCATTATTCGCGTCCGTGATGGGTCTGAATTGAAGCTGCAGGACCGAAGCCTGCTAGACCCCAGTCGTCCGATCGTCAGCGGAGGCCCAAATGCGGGCACGTCTGCTGGCAGTGTCGCCAATTAGGAGTTGGAGCGATGCTGTTATCTGATACCGCAGTGACACGTCCGGTTTTTGCGTCGGTCATCGCGCTGATCCTGCTTATCTTGGGCGTCGTGGCATTTGATCGTCTGTCCTTGCGGGAATACCCGGATATCGACGCGCCCATCGTGACCATCGATACGCGTTATGCCGGTGCATCCGCCAGCGTCGTGGAAACTCGAATCACGCAAATTATCGAAGACCGGATCGCGGGTGTCGAAGGTATTCGTTTTATCAACTCGAATTCCAGCGATGGTCGGTCGCGGATTTCAATTGAATTCGGTGTCAATCAGGACATCGATGTGGCCGCCAATGATATTCGTGACCGAATATCGGGTGTCTTGGACAATTTGCCGGAAGAAGCCGATCCACCCGAGGTCGAGAAAGCGGACTCCAATGATGATGTGATCATTTGGCTCAATCTTGCGGCCGAGAATCTGACGACCCCGGAAATCTCCGATTATGCAGAGCGAAACTTGGTCGATCGGTTTTCGGCTCTCGATGGCGTTGCGCGTGTTCGCGTCGGTGGGTCTCGCAATTACGCGTTACGAGTCTGGATTGATCGGCGCGCCCTGGCGGCGCGAAACTTGACGGTCAATGATCTTGAACAGGCGCTACGCCGAGAAAACATCGAAGCGCCGGCCGGAAGCATCGAATCCGATACCAGGTCTTACACAGTTCGCATCGATCGCGCGTTCCAAACTCCTCAGGATTTTGCGGGTTTGGTTGTTGCCGAAGGGGATGATGGTTATTTGATCCGTCTGGGAGATGTTGCCCGCGTTGAACGCGGCACGGTAGAAGACAGAAGCATGTTCAGGGGCAATGGCGTGCCCATGGTTGGGCTCGGTATCGTCAAACAATCAACCGCCAATACAGTAGAAGTTGCGAATGCGGCAAAAGCCCTGGCGGATCAGCTGAACGAGACCTTACCAGACGGTATGGTCATTGCGCGTAGCTTTGACAGTTCGGTCTTCATTTCGGCGTCCATTCAAGAAGTGTATACCACTCTAGCCATCGCAGTTGGCTTGGTGACGCTCGTCATCTTTCTCTTCCTGGGTAGCGCACGCGCGACGATCATTCCGGCCATCACAGTGCCGATCTCAATCATTGCGACGTTTATCGTGCTTTATGCCTTAGGCTTCTCGATCAATCTTCTGACCCTACTGGCAATGGTTCTGGCGATTGGTTTGGTCGTCGATGACGCGATTGTTGTTTTGGAAAACATCTCCAGGCGTATGAAGGAATATGGTGAAACGCCTTTGGTGGCTGCCTTTAAGGGCACGCGACAGGTCGGATTTGCTGTGATTGCCACAACCATGGTCCTGGTCGCCGTTTTCGTGCCTATCACCTTCCTGCAAGGAGATATCGGGCGACTGTTTACTGAGTTTGCGCTGGCGATTTCTGCGGCGGTGGTCTTCTCAAGCCTCCTGGCGCTCACTCTGACACCAATGATGGCATCCAAGCTGCTCTCGCAGCCGAGCGACAAACGCTCAATCTTGACGGCCCTTCCGCGCCTGGTTGACGGCGCGTTTGGGTTGATCCGAAAAGGGTATGGCTGGCTTCTCAATATTCTGATCCCGCGACCCCTGTTCGTCGCTTTGGCTCTGGTAAGCCTATTTGGGGCGACTTATCAATTGTCTCAGACGGTCACAGAAGAATATGTGCCGCGGGAAGATCGCGGTGCATTTTTTGTAGTCGTACGTGGACCGGAAGGCGCTTCCTATAGCTATATGGAACGATACATCGATGAAATCGAGCGGCGCTTGCTCCCTTATACCGAGAGCCAAGAGGGAAAGCCACCAGAGGTCAATCGCTTGCTGTTTCGAGCCCCCGGCTTTGGGTCGTCTGCGTTCAATCAAGCCTTCATTATTGTTGTTTTGAACGATTGGAGCCAAAGGCGACCAGCAGATACAATCGTGGCTGAGGTTAATCGCAAACTCAGCGACCTGCCGGGCGTGAGAGGGTTCGCCCGGATGCGTCAGGGCTTGGGCGGAGGCACAGGAAAACCCGTCCAATTCGTCGTCGGTGGTCCAACCTATGAGGCGCTCACAGAGTGGCGGGATACGTTCGTTGCCGCGCTTGAAGAGAGCGATCTGGGATTGGTCGATATTGATTGGGATTATAAGGAAACCCAACCACAGTATCGCATTCAGGTTGATTATGATCGTGCAGCGGATCTTGGGGTTACCGTCGCAGACATCGGGATTACGCTTCAGACCATGCTGGGGTCTAGACGCGTGACAACCTATATCGATAAGGGCGAAGAATATGATGTTATTCTCGAAGGATTGCGGTCGGATCAGAACAATCCGAACGATATCGAGAATATCTATGTCCGCTCCTCCCGGTCGGGCAATCTCATTCCGCTATCGAGCTTGATCTCAGTCGATGCGCTTGCCGATAGTCCTACCCTCAACCGCTATAACCGAGTTAGGGCGATCACGATCGAAGCCGGGTTGGCGCCCGGCCAGTCACTCGGCGAGGCCTTAGATGGCATGCAACGCCTTGCGCGCGAGGTGCTCCCCGTCGAAGCGACGATCGATTTCAAAGGGCAGTCACTTGATTTCAAGACATCCGGATCATCGATCCTGTTCGTCTTTGCGATCGGTATTGCAATCGTCTTTCTGGTTCTGGCGGCACAATTCGAGAGTTATCGCCACCCAATCATCATCATGATCTGTGTGCCCGCAACACTGGCCGGCGGGTTATTAGGTCTGTGGGTCACCGGCAATAGCATCAATATCTACACTCAGATTGGATTGATCATGTTGGTCGGTTTGGCTGCAAAGAATGGAATATTGATCGTCGAATTCGCGAACCAGCTTCGAGATGAGGGTATGGAATTTCAGGCCGCACTGAAAGAAGCATCCATGGCCCGTCTTCGCCCGATCGTCATGACGGGATTGACGACAGCGGCGGGCACACTCCCTCTCATTGTGTCCAGCGGAGCCGGTGCGGAAACACGCGCTGCGATCGGCGTCGTCATCTTGTTTGGTGTGATCGCCGCCGTTTTGGTCACCGTTTTATTTGTGCCGACCGCCTATGCGTTAATCGCAAGAGGGTCGGGATCACCAGGGGACGTTGCACGTCGCTTGGAACGGGAATCCGAACAGCCCGCGGAGCTGCCGGTCTAGTGCGAACGCGACATACCCTTTCGCTTATGGTGAGGCGGTTTAGCGAGTAAAAGCAAACGTTAGGTCAACGTTCTAAGTGAGTGCGAGAACCTCCTCGCGAGCCCCGGTTCTTAGTGCCCAAAATTTAAACCTGCTCTGGATGCAGCGACCGTCCCAATACGTGGTCACTATTCCCGATGACATGCTGGCTGATTCCGACAATCAAAGGATCTGGTGGACGCACAACACTCTTATTTTTATTGGGATAGTCGAGCGAGCCGAGAAAATGCTGCATGCAGTTAATTCGCGCACGTTTCTTGTCGGAGGATTTAACGATGGTCCAAGGCGCGTCCGCGGTATCCGTATAGAAAAACATCGCTTCTTTGGCTTCTGTATAGTCATCCCATCGGGCTAATGAAGCGCGGTCGATGGGTGAGAGCTTCCAGTGCTTTAGCGGATCATGTTCGCGGGCTTGAAAGCGCTTTTTCTGTTCGTCTTGGGTGACCGAGAACCAGTACTTGAAAAGTTTGATCCCGGAACGCGTCAACATACGCTCGAGATCTGGCACTTGCCGCATGAATTCGAGATACTCATTCGCTTTGCAAAACCCCATAACGCGCTCAACCCCGGCGCGATTGTACCAAGAGCGGTCGAAAAACACGATCTCGCCAGCGGTGGGGAGATGCCGAATATAGCGTTGGAAATACCACTGGCCGCGCTCGGTCTTTGTCGGTTTCTCCAAGGCAATAACCCGCGCCCCCCGCGGAATTAGATGCTCGGTGAACCGTTTGATGGTCCCGCCCTTACCAGCCGCATCGCGTCCCTCAAAGAGAATGACGATTTTTTGCCCGGTTTCACGAACCCAGTGCTGCACTTTTAAGAGCTCTACCTGGAGGTCGGCTTTGTGTTTCTCGTAAGCCTTACGCCGCATCCTGGACTTGTAGGGATACTCGCCGTTCTCGAACAATTGCCGAATACGATCAGGATCGTGGCGTTGCGGATCGCGGCGCACACGCGCGCGCCAGATGACATTGCACTGGCCGAAATTCTTTTAGAAGAGCGTTTACTGGAGACTGAAGGCCTACAAGCCAGTCCCCTCGAGCAGATGGAGACGTTAGGTTCGAAAATGCAGGTCGCCCGCATGACTGAAAATGAGGCGAGCACTGTGGAGTCATTAGAGGAATTGTTGGCGCTGTTTGAGCGGCATCCCGACATTGCCAGTCGAGGGCGTGACATCGTGCGTGCGAATCTGTCGGAAATCGTGCTTTACGCCCAAGGTCGAGTGGATGCCGCCGACGAGCTATTGACCGCAATCATAGAGGTTGACGCTGTAGAGCTTGGCGAAAACGCCGTGACGGCTCGAGCGGCCCGGATGCTATCGGATGTGGCGATGGCGAAGGACGATGCAGCCGGCGTTCACACCTGGGCGGAGCGTGCAATTGCCCTCGAGGCGCAGTATCAAGGCGGTCGCGAAGAAGGTAGCGAGAGCTTGCAACTGCGACGGGCGCTCGGACTCGCTAAAACCGGCCAAGTCGACAAGGCGCGGTTCATATTGGATGATCTTTCTGAGGCGGATCACGCTAATACCTTAGAGCGAGCGCTCTTGATCGCGCTTGTCTCGCTTTCGCTCGAAGAATCCGCAGACACTGTAACTGCAGAGCTTCAGGCTGCTATCCGCCCTGAAGTCCGCATCACGACGGTTCACCGTTTTCTGTATCGCCAATTGGAGGATGCTGGAGTCGGTCCGGTTATTGGCTTCAATTGACACGCATCCTAATTGGCCGGGCTACACTGATCGCGACTCGACTGTTCAAATCGTCATACAAATAGCGAGGAAAACCGACATCCCATGCGATTCGCCAAACGAGATATCGTCCGCTTAACGATACGACTTACAATCTGACTCTCGAAACGCCGCCTACTTAGGACGTGGCTGCCACGAGAATGCCGGAGAGAGACTTTGTGTTTACTGAAAAGCGAGCAGAAGCAGACATTAGCCGAGACGCTTCTAGATAGCTGTAAATAGCCGTCAGAAACCTGTGAATCCTCACCCCGTACTCAAGTTGTAACTCGGGCTAATCGACTCGAAGAGCGCAGTCCCCATATCGTCTATACTTTTCGCTGCTTACGGATTATCCATCAGCGTTGATGCGTCGATGCCGGGTGCGAGCAAGCCGCTATCGATGCCACATTTTATGATCGTGGCGAAATACGCGTCCATGTCCTTACCTGTCCCATCGAGCTGAACAAAATAGTCCCCGAGCAGCACGCCGCGACCTGGGAAACCGGGTGGAGTTTTGCGGATCGGATAGTTATACGGCCCAGGCTGCAGCATCATGGGTGCGAGCTGTTCGTTCGTATACATATCCTTCAAGGCGTCGACGTCCGGCGTGCCGGAGCTGATATAGATCCCAATAGACTGTTTTGAGGCGCCATGTTCAGGCGTGCCCGGCGAGAGCTCCTCATCGACCGAGCTATAGGTGATCCGCGCAAAGTCAGTATTTTGAGGCCATTCACCGACGGGTAAGCTGAACAAGCGCCAGCTCTTTTTCGGCGGCGGGATGAGCGACGCAGCATCCGTGCAATTGGTGTAGGGCCAACTCACATCGATTAACAACTCGTCGAAATTCTGACCACTCTGCGCCGCCAACATGCGGCGCGCTTCATCACGATCATTGATCTGGACGATTGCATCGCTGGCATTGGCGGCGTTGATCGGACGCGTATCAAGGGACACTGAGGCTGCAAATGGCGTTTCGGACTCACGCGTCGCGGCGTTCGAAGCGTCCGCTTCCGCAGCCGGAGGTATGGTTTCCGTTTGCCCGGTCGGCGCGCTATCTGAGCCCCCGCCGCAGCCAACCAATAGAGCCGTTGCGACCATTAACGCGGCCCATGACATGTGTGGTTTTACAGGCATAATTTTGTCTCCGTATCGATACCGCGCGCGCATTCAAAACGTTCGGTCAACAACAGCCTAAGGCACGCATTGGTTCCATTTCTTGCCGCAACTCAGGCGGCATGAGCTTTCCTGTGGCGTGAGCGTGCCACTTTCTTGTTTTTTCGTGAGACAGGCCTTGGCGACGCAGGAGCAGTCACACGCTCCAGCCAAGTCGCGCACTGTACAAGTCCCCGGCCGCGGCGCTCCTCCACCTGTCGATACATTATCATTTCCATTGCGGGAATTATTCGTATTCGCACCATCGTTGCCGCCTGCAGGCGGGAGCGGGATTCCAGCGGCACCAAAGCGCTGTGCAATCCGCTCTTGTCGCAGGTTTCGCAAATCGCGATATGCTGCGGTTTCGTAGACGGAGAGGCGGTTGTCGTTGATCCAGTACTTCGGGAAAGGCAGATTGCCGAAGAGTTTAATTTCGCGCTTTTCTCCGCCGGCGCAGAAATCGGCCTCTTGCCACATCATCATGTTCTGAATCGTGTTCAAGCAGACATTGGCAACGAGGTCGTAAGTGATCCCCTCGTCTTCGGACTCCCTAATTGTCAGAACGGTATCCACGTCTGGATTCTGAAAAACAGAGCGCCCATCAGCGACTTCACCTGTAGCTTGAGCGGTAAACGCGCCAGTCTCCCCGCCTGTCAGCGCATTCGGATCGTCGAGTATGATGCCGATGGAGTTGCCAGCATCGTCCTCAAAATTCATCATATTTGTCGTGGATCCAACCACTGAATTCACGATTTCGGGGGATACCGGCATCCTATCACCCTCGAAGATTCCGCGATCGATGCCCATTTGCAATTTGTCGGCAGGCGCGGAGAGCGGTGCGAGGCCGACTTTGCGTGCAAATGATGACGTCATGCGGTTTTCCCCCGCGAGGCCCTTTTCAATACCGGTAAGGTCCAGCGAAACGCGCAGCTCGGCTGTATGCTGATCGGGAATTTTCCAATCGTCCGGATTGTCTCTCTTATCTGTCGGCTCTGGTGGTATCGCTGCAAGGATCAACCGCGCCCTGAAAGTCTCACCCTGTTTCACCAGCTGTTCCTCGAAGAAATAAGCGCGCGCGCTCATATCGCGTTTTTTTGGGTCAGGCTGCGCCTCGTTCTTATCGCGATACTGTCCTGGTACCAGCAGGCATGGCGCGCCGAGACCAAGCCTTTGTTCCTCTAGGCGCTCATAGCAGGTCTCTCTGCTTCGATTATCATCGATAACCGCAATTTGTAGATTATCGATATTTTTACTGGCTGCGTCTTTCTCGCTTTCATACGGGAAGCGAACCTCAAAGTTTACTGATCCGAGCCATCCACGTTTGTTCGAACTTGCCCGTATCTCCAGACACTTAGCCGTGTAAGGCGCGAGATCGAAATCCGTGGTCTTAAAGGCATCGTTTTCATCCATCTCGACGATAATACATTTGCCAAACGAGTCTGTGATCCAGCGCTCGATGTATTCTGATTTTCCAAAGCGCAGATTAGGCCAGGTCGCATAGGCCGCCATAAGCTGGGGGAATACCATTTCCATACCCGTGGAGCCGCCGCCATCATAATTATCTATCGTCTCATCAATGATTGCTCGGAAATCTTCTTCAGTCGCTGAAGCGATGATCAAGTCTTCTAGATCGGATGGTGCCGGGTCTAAATACTCGATGACTTGCCACCAAAGCGCCGCTGTATTGAAATTTTCGAGATGTTCGCCGGGCGTGTACCTGCCCCCGGCGAAAGGCTCGTCGAACTTTCCCGGCATAAAGAAGGGACGCTCTTCAGGGTCGTCGAGATTTTCATATTCGAAGCCAACCATTTCATCCACAGTGCGCACAGCTAAGGCTTGGATAACGCCGTTCTCTATCGCCCAGCTACTCCGGTTCTTGACAATGTGGTCGCGCGGACTGTCCTCTAAATCGTACCTGGCAAGCAGCCCATCGCGTAGATCACGAAGCCGACCATGCGTGGTTTCAAATAGGCGACCTGCATCTGTTTCAAGTTTGTCCCAGCGTTGATTCACAGACAAAAGCCCGTCACGCGCTGAAACCGCTTCTGCGTAGAGGCGTTTAGGTGCTTCTACCGGACCAAGCTCACAAAATACGTATTGGTTCCTGGACGGAACACCGCCGCGATACTGGCGATAACGCCCTTGGCCCAGAATTGGATCAGCGCCTAGAGGCACACTCGGTTTATGAAGGTTGAGTTCATAACCTTTATCTGACAGCGTTTCGTCAATTATGCTCAGATTTTGTTCTAACTCAGAAATTTCACTAAGGCTGAGATCAGGCGCGCCCGTTTGAACCGGCATGCCGCCTGGTGCTATTTCGGCACACGGCCCATTTTTCTGCTTGCGATCCCACAAGAGCGCCCAGAGTTGCTCCCCATCAAATCTCGGAGAGATGGCTGTCACAGCCTCACGACTAAGCTGCCCCCTATCTGCGGAGATATAAATCCAGTCCTGCTCGGGCAACAATTGAGCATGACCAGTTGCTATGGCTCCGGCGATGGAAATCGCGCCGATGCATGAAGCGCGCATCAGGGATTTCAGCCACATCATTGCCCATTACCCATGCCTGGCATTGCTGGGAAGGTCGGCATTTGCGGCATCCCGCCCATGCACTGCATCATGGATGCGCCCATGCTCATGCTTGCGCCGATGATTGCGGGATTGTTCATCAGGGCCTGCTCGGCTTCTTCGCGTGACAATCCCCGTTCAGCCGCGACTTCAGCGAATGCATCTTCAGCGCCGCGATGCTCTGCTTCGCGAATATCAACCATGAGCTCGAAATCGTCTGGGTTAAACTGAGCTTCCATTTTGCTGACCATGCAGTCGCAAAGCGCCTCGTCTTCATTCTCTGCTATGCAGACGGTCATCATCCGCTCGCGCGGTGTGCCCTCCAGCTTCGGTGCGGCCGCGGCGGGTCCTTGGCTGCAGCTTTCGCCCATATCCATGGTCTCCATGAACATCATTGCCGCGGATTGATTGTCAGCCTGCGGAATCGACTGCATCAGCGTAACTTGCTCGCTGCCGGTCATGCCTGAACCACCATTCGCCATGACAGCCCATGCGAGCGCAACCCCAGGCGAAACGGCCTTGGCGACAATTTCGGTCTCAAACTCGGCTTTGTAGCAAGTGCAATATTGTTCGCTGTTGCCATCGCTTGTGCAGGCCGTGTCGACGATGGCGCGCGCTTTCTCGAGCGGATCCGCCTCAGCATCCGAGACAACCGTGCTATCAAGCGTTTGTGGCGCGAGGCGACCAACAAGCCCCGGCTCGAATCCAGCTTCCATGCGCGTTTCAGCGTCTACGCCAGGTTCATCATCGGCCCAGGTCACGACCGCACAGTAAGCTTCATCCTCGGCTTGATGCGCGCTCATCTTGTTGCGCGCGCTCGACTGCAAACTGTCGAACTGCGCAGAGCTGACGCCCATTTTCTTCGCGCGCGCCTCGGTCATCTCCTTGGTCGTCGTCGCGTCGCTGTCGCTGTAATCGGAGAATGAACGGTAATAAGCCTCGAACTCCAAGTCGGAGACGCGCGTCGTTTTGCGGGAAGCATCGCAGGTGCAGAAACGCACATCGCCGGTGGATGCGGTGCAACCGGCAATGTACTCGTCTACCACTGCAGGTTCAGACGGTGCCGCCAGCGCTAATGGTGACGCGCCGGCGATAACACACCCTTGCTCGTAATCGTTGATGTTTTCAGGGCGCCCCCCGACTTGATCATACATTTCGATTGCGGCCATGGCGGCAATCGGATCGCTCATCATGGCCTCCATTGAGGCCTCGTAGGAATTGTCCAACCCAAGCGCATAAAGATAACCTTCGGCAATCAGCGGCCGGGTTTGGTCGGTAGACACCCGCTCATAAACGGCTGCTCGGCTCGCCACGCAGGCACAATCAATATTCGGTCGTTCGAATGACTCGCACGCTTCGGCGACGGTTGGCTGAGCGAAACTGACAGGGTTGAAACTGATAAAGGCGAGAATGGCGAAAGCTGCAAAAATGGCGGCGCGCATAAAATTCCTCCGAAAAGCATTCCTTTTTGGAGGGTAGAGAAGCGGTCTCGCCGGCGCATACGTCAAATGACGCATGCTTCGACATTTTTGCTGAGATACCGAAACGGGTGACGTTCCAATGGAGAAAAATATGCGTTTAGAGACAGTCCTCGTGTCGGCAATGGCAATCATCGTACTTGGCGCGTGTGGAGGCAGCGATGGAACAGGCGTTTCAAGCTCGAACACGTCCGCAGCGGCCGATTGCCCGCCAGAGCAAAAAGGCAATGGGATCATGGTCAGCTCACGCTATGATTATGATGATCTCATCGAAGCGAATAAGTGGCGAACCGAGATGTTCCCTGCAGCGTGTGCTGGAAGTTTAGCTGCTTTTGTACCTGCTATGCCAGATGGGTTTGGTGTGAAACCGACGAACAAACCCTACGTCATGAATGATGAGCAGGTTTATGTCGCTTATGCGCAGCTCGCAGACCCGCTTTACCTGGATGAGGACAATGCCAATGTCCCAATCGATCTTGAGACGATTGAATATGAGATTGTCCGCTTCACAGATGAGGAACGAAAAACACTCACAGATTGGATGGCCGCCAACCCCGACAGTTACCTGAGTGGAAGCGTTGCGGGTCACGATGTTCATCTGATTGGCGGTTTTGGCAGCGGTCGTCCGGGTAAAGGTGATCGCTTGGCAACTTCACTTCATGCGCTTTTGGACGACAACATCGTTGTTCGCGTTAGTCACAAAGGCTTGTTTTCTCAGCGCGGTGGACTTGACGTCCCGCCTCTGGTCGAAACTGTATTGGGAGACATCATAAGGCGGTCCGGCGCAAGCTGAGGCCCATCACGTCAGGGGGACGCATGCAGGATCGAGAAATGTTGGCGAAGCAAGCTGCTACCCAAGTCTTGAGCGGCCTCTACGAGGCGATCGCCGATCATTCTCAAATTGACACCATTCTTACGGCCATGGACGATTTCCTCGATGCCAACCCAGATGGCCTCGAAACAGGTGACGCTGATTGGAAACAAATGTTCCGAGATCATTTTGGTCGTGTGGGGCAATTCCTCGATGCGGATGCTGTAGGGACGGCAGAAAGCCCAATCGTGCATGTCGACAAGCAAGTTGTTCCTGCGGCTGTGATCGACCGAACTTATCGCATTCTGGCGCGGAATGAGATGTTCGACAGGATCTATTCGATCGATCATGACAGCCTGTCTGGCATGTTCACCACCCCCAATGATCGGTGGCGTTTTGATCATCTTTTGAAAGCGAACGGAAACGCTCAGCCTGTTCTTATATCATTGACACTACCAGAGTCTGACAAGCCAGTCTTCGCGGTCGCTTCGAGGTCTGAACTCCTAGATCTCGGCGGCAGTGTGAGTTCCTTCGTCACGCTTCAAGTGGCCAAGGCGACGTGGAACGTTCAACTGGTTCCACTCTTAGAGACCGCTTATGGGCTGACCAAAGCTGAGATCGAGATCTTAGAGGGCTTGGTTGAGACCGGCGCCATAGCTCAAGTCGCTGAGCAACGCGGTCGTTCGGTTCGAACCGTGCGCACGCAATTGACCCATGTGTTCGGCAAACTTGGGCTGTCCAGTCAAACGGAATTGGCTCTGTTCCTTGCGACGCTCACACAATTGATGACAAAGACAGGAACGCCATCCGATATTGGGAAGTCATGGAACGATCCTGCATCAAGGGAACTGACGCAGCACACATTGTCTGTTGGTGCTCGCGAACTCGCCTACGTGAAATATGGCGCCCCAGATGGGACACCCGTTGTACTGATTCATTCGACGACCCCGCCGCAAATGACACCAGAATTTCGACACGCGTGCACGCAAGCTAATATTCGAGTGATCGGCGTGCACAAACCGGGATCCGGAGGTGCGAGCGCGCGCGCGGCCAAGGATGGACCGGCTGAACTCAGCCAGGATTATGATGCGATCATGCAAGCCGAGGGCTGGGATCGCGCGCACATCGCTGGGCATTGCTCTGGCGGACTTTACGCATTGCAGTTTGCACAAGACTTTCCGGCGCGTGCCGCTGGCATCATTCTGATCGACACTGGCGTTCCGTTTTCCGGTCGCCGCGAACTCATGGCGCTTCCAAAATCAATCCGCCGAACCTTTTTGCCGGCCCGCTACATTCCGGAAGTTCTGATTGTTCCGCATCGAATCTTCGCAGCAAACTTCAAACGCTCACAAGCCGGAGAAGCCCGGGTCGTAGACTATTTCTTCGAGGATTGCCCAGCTGATCAAAACCTTACTCGGACCGATAGAACCTATTATGAGATCACCCGCCAGATTATCGAGTACTCCTTTGAAGACGTCGATCGCCTGGTCGCCGATGTTTGTCGTTGGGCGCGAGACTGGTCTCCACTCTTAGAACACGCGTGTGCACCGATCATCTTTTGTCACGGAGATGAAAATCAAATGTTTAGTGCGCCAAAGATCGAGGCGTTCGCGATTGGGCGCGAAAACGTTGATTTGGTCATCGTCGAAGGCAGCGGCCAATTGCAAGTGTATCAAGACGCCGATTCATTTCCGCGAGCGGTGCGAGCGTGTCTAGAGACTGCATAATCGAGAAACGTGTTTCCTTATGACGGTCCAACGCGATTACATTTCTTCGAGCGGCAAATAACTAATTTTCACCTCATACATCATTTGACGTATGCCTTGATCCCGCCCGTTCGATAGCCTCACCGCGAGTCACACGGAATGGAGTGATTTAAGCGTGCGTATGTGTTCAGCAAACGCCGATCCGAATTTTTGTGGTCGCGAGCTGAGGCGCCCGAACAGAGTGCGCTTTGCTCTGCCAAATACAAGGAACCCCATGATGAAATCTATCCTGGCTGCGACGTCTCTCGCTTTATTCGCCGGCGCCCAACTCGCCAACGCGCAACAAAATCCTCTTATCCCAAACACTGGCGGGATGCCCGCGGCCTGTCCATCACTCGATGATATGACGCGGACTTTGAAATTAGCAGATGAGCACGAAGTGATTGTTCGGCTTCGCGAAGACGCGAAAGTCACGAACGATCAAAAGTGTGAAGGCTACATCAAAATCATCGAAGATGGCTTGCAGAAGTCGCTTCTGGCTGTGGTCTCGCAACAGTCTTCAAACGTATGCAGAGCGCATACGCAACCTGAAGTAAAATCTGCGCTCGCGGCCACAATTTTGGTCAGCTTTCCATATAAGTCCGCGCCGTGTTCAGCGTTCAGATAAAGCTTCACAGCTTTATTGCCCTGTGCCAAAAACTTCAGCTCGTTTAGCCCGATGCCGACTATCGGCTGAGCGAGTAAAGGCGGGCGTCCTTTATTTTGCCAGCACACCTCCGCGTCTGGAGGGATTTGAGGTTTCTTAATGTCCGCTTTTAGGAA
>JBCCCT010000009.1:0-38146 GCA_039033355.1 Pseudomonadota bacterium
AAGGCCGTGGGTGGACAGAACCGTCAATAAAACGCTAGAGGATCGCGTATGGATCGTTTGGAAAAACTCTGCGCCGAAAAAGGCCTCCGCATGACCGAGCAACGCAAGGTTATTGCCCGTATTCTGTCTGTGGCGGATGATCATCCGGATGCAGAAGAGTTGCATCGACGATCAAATGCGGTGGACAAGAATATCTCGCTGGCCACGGTCTATCGGACGGTCAAACTGTTCGAGGAATATGGCATTATTGAAAGCCATGATTTCGGCGATGGTCGCGCCCGCTATGAAGAAGTGCCCGACGAGCATCATGATCACCTGATCGACGTGAAATCCGGCAAGGTCATCGAATTCCACAATGAGGAAATCGAACGGCTGCAAATCGAAATCGCCAAGGCGCATGGATACAAGCTGGTCGATCACCGGCTGGAACTTTACGCCGTACCGATCAAAGATGGCGAAGACTAGGGTCTCGTGAGTCGCACCAGCTCATTCCTCATCGCTATGACCGGTGGGTCCGGGTCTGGCAAATCCACGGTTGCCGAAGCGCTCTACAAGCATTGCGAACCAACCGGCATCGTCATTTTCAATGAGGATGGCTATTACTGGCCGATGAGCCATTATGGCCCGGCCGATACCGAAGCGCAGCGCCAGGCGATCATTGCGCGGGTCAATTATGATGACCCGATCAGCAAGGAAACCCAGCTCATGGCCCGCCAATTGGCAGACCTCAAGGCGGGGCGAACCATTGAACAGCCAGTCTATGACTATGACCACCATGATCGCAGCGAAGAAACCCGTACGATCCAGCCCGCCCCGATCATCATTCTGGAAGGCATTCACGCCCTGTCCGTACCCGAATTGAAGCCTTTGATTGACTTGTCCATCTATGTCGACACGCCGGATGATTTACGCCTGGCCAGACGCCTGCGCCGCGATGTAGTGGAGCGGGGGCGTAGCGTTGAAAGCGTATTGGCGCAATATCTTGGTACGGTTCGCGCGGCGCATTATCGACATACGTATCCGGCCATGTTTGAGGCCGATCTGGTCATCGCCGACGAAGGATTGCCGGCCTATGGTCAGGTGCGCGCCAGCGAAGATGCCATTGCCCGCATGCTGGCCCCGATCCTCGACCGTATGAGAACAGAAGGTGTGATTTAACCGATCTCGCGCTACACTCCTGGCGATGAAACTGTTTTTGGTCCTCTGTCTGGCTGCTCTGGGCTGCTCTGGCGCCGCGTTCGCTTGCAACATTGCCAGTGACCATGAGCGGCTGCAGGTCGTGGATTATGTTCGCGATGGCCGGGTCTGTCTGGAGACACCGCCGGAAGGATTCCGCTTCGATGACATGGTCGAGCAGGCCTTCATGACCAAGATGAATGCCGAGCGGAAAAGCAAGGGTCTGCATGCCTTGAAGCTTCGCGAAGGCTTGCGCCCGGCCGCCCGTTTTCAGAGTCTGGATATGGGCGTGAACGCGTTTTTTAATCATGAGAGCCCGGATGGACGCCGTGCCGCCGCGCGGATTGCGGCCTTTGATCGAACGCTGCTGGCGCAGAGTACAGGCGAAAATATAGCCGTGTTCGGACCGGCCAAATGTTATGATCAGAATGACAATCAGGTCTCGTGCTTCAATCTGCCAGGCTTCAGATTGCCGTCCGCCGCAGATATTGCTGAAGACCTTCACCAGAAGCTGATGGCGAGCGAAGGCCACCGCGCCAATATTCTGTCAGAGGATTTTACCCATGCAGCAGTCGGCGTCGCGCGCACCGATTCCGGATTCTATGTGACCCAGCTCTTTGCCAACCCCGTCGGGACGCTACCAGCCCCGTTGCCGACTTCGTATGAACTCAACACGCGGCTGGACCTGACACCCGATCTCGCGGGCTGGGATCTTGGCAGCTATACTCTGATCGATTCAGACGGCGAGCGGATCGAGCTCAAGTCAGATCGCCTCAACCGTCTCACGCCCGGGGATATGACTTTGATCGTTACGGGTGAGCGGACGAGCGAACGAGAGCGCGGCGCGCGGACATATATCCTTACGGAATGGCTCAATTTGAGCGGCCCATCCTTTACGCTCAGCGCCGCTAAAGGAAGTTAGCAATCTCGTCGATCGGTTTTTTGACCAGGGCGTGATTGGGCACCATGGCATCGTCTGCCGGATAGCCTGCAACCAGAATCAGGAAGGGTTTTTCGGTCTCAGGGCGTCCGCAAATTCCATTCAGGAATTTCATCGGATTGGGCGTATGGACCAGTGTCGCCAGACCAGCATTGTGACAGGCTGCGATCAGCATGCCAGTGGCAATGCCGACGCTTTCGTGGATGTAGTAATTCTTCTTGTCTTCCCCTTCGCGGATGCCGCCGCGGCGCTGCGCGAAGATGCAGATCAGCCAGGGGGCGATCTCCATATAAGGCTTGTCGGCGTCGGTGCCGATCGGGGCGAGGGCATCAATCCATTCCTGCGCCGCCCGCCCGGAATAGAATTCCCGCTCTTCCGCTTCGGCGGCGGTGCGAATTTCGGATTTCTTCTCCTGTGACCCGACACAGGCAAAATACCAGGGCTGATGATTGGCACCGCTTGGCGCGGTTCCTGCCGCGAGCACACATTGCTCGATAATCTCTTGCGGCACGGCTTTGTCGGAAAACGCGCGCACGGATCGCCGGGTTTGCATTTGCGTGTGAAAGGCCACGGCGCGGGCTTGCATCTCCGCCTCAGGATAGGCCGGGAAGTCGGGGCTCAGTGGGACGTGGGTGTCAGGACTGGTTTTCATCGCCGCCCGGCCTCCGCACCTATTTTATAGACCTTTTCCATCCAGTCCTTGATCTTGTCTTCAGAAGCGGTTTTTGCCGCCGCGAAGTGATTATAATTTGTTACTTTGATACCGGTAAAGCCAAGCACCTGTTTGGTGATCCTGTGCTTGTGCGCATTGCCATACATGAATTTGAGGAACAGTCCGGGCGTGTCGGCATTCACCACCACATCTGCGGTACGGCCGTCCCATAACTTGTCCCACCAGGGATCATTGTCATGATAGGCGAAAGCAATGCCGGGCAGGAAGGCGCGATCAATGGCGCCCTGCATCTTGGCCGGCATGCCGCCCCACCAAAGCGGATGGAACCAGGCCAGATGATCTGCCCATTCTATGTTCTCGAGAAACGCGACCAGGCTGGGTTCGTGCTCCTTGCGCTGTTTGTAGCCATGCGTCAGGTCCATATCGAACGACATGTCATGCAGGTTCATGCGCTTGATTTCGGCGCCCTGCGATTCCGCGCCGCGCTGATAGGCATCCGCCAAACCCTGGCTCAGGGAGGTCTCGTTCGGGTGTCCAACCCAGATGAAGAGTTTGGCGGCCAAGTTCTATTCCTCAGGCAGGTCCGGCACGCCCACGGCGTGGAAGCCGGCATCCACGTGCAGGACTTCGCCCGCAATTGAATGGCCAAGTGGCGACAAGAGATAAAGCGCGCAGCCAGCCACGCCCTCCATCCGCGTATCTTCCTTGAGCAGGGACCAATCCTTGCCTGTCCCCATCAGCGACTTGCCGCCGCGAATACCGGCCAGAGACAGAGTCCGCATCGCACCAGCAGAGATCGCGTTGACCCGAATGCCCTGCGTCCCGAGATCGCGCGCGGCGTAGCGGGTCGATGCTTCCAGCGCAGCCTTGGCCACACCCATGACATTATAGCTCGGCACCGTACGTTCCGATCCGAGATAGGTCATGCAGATGATCGATCCGCCATCCGGCATAATTTCCGACGCGCGGCGGGCGGCATCAATGAAACTGAAGACGGAAATGTCCATCGCCCGGCGAAACCCTTCGCGCGATGTATTGGCGACCATGGAGCCCATCAACTCGTCCTTGCCGGCAAAGGCGATGGAGTGGACGAGGAAGTCGATCTTGCCCCATTTCTCTTTTACAGCGGCGAAAGCGGCGTCCATGCTGGCATCATCGGTGACATCGGCCGGGATCATGAAATCCATGTCTATGCTTTCCACCAGAGGCCGCACCCGACGTTCCAGGCTTTCCCCCTGATAGGTGAAACAGATTTCTGCGCCCTGGGCAGCAAGCTGCTGGGCAATGCCCCAGGCGATGGAGTTCTTGTTCGCCACACCCATGATGATGCCACGCTTGCCCGCCATCAGATTGCCGGTCGGCATGTCTCCATAATCGGCCATGTTCGAGGCCTCCTTGCTCTTGGTCCTGTTGAACAGAGGGCTATTCGCGCCCGGCATTGGCGTCAAGCGATGTCGCTGCCCGAGCGCGCCCAGCACAGACTGGACCTTCTGTGAATTCGTTAATAAAGATTAACGCAATATGGGGCGTAACACATGGTGATAAGAGCGGGTCTGTCTGTGGCCGCGCTGGCAATGCTGTCGGCGGGCGGGTCGGCAAGCACGGTGCATGAAATCCGCTTTGTTCAATCGGCGCAGATTCTGGTCTGGCAAGATGATGTCTGGGTCGGGCAGGGATCGTCCATCGATCTGACCGGACCGGGAATCGCCGATGCCGTGCCTTTTCCCGGATCTGGCCAACTGGACTCTGTTTCGTTTGCTGATCCGACGGTTACGAGCCGCACGCGACTGAAAATTGCCAGCAATTCCGCTTTCAAGATCCAAACAACGTCGTCGAACGCTGCGCCAGATGTTGAAGTCCGTATCCTCGATGTCGGACCCAATGCCAGAGCATCGAGACAAACATCTGATGGTACCGCAGGCATTGTTTTTTATCAGGCCGAAAAAACGGCGCAGCGGCGCGGCGCGCCAGAGACACAAGCGATTGAGCTGGAGCTCTCCTGGACCGGGGCCCCGCCGTCTGACTTGCGCATCATGGCAAGCCAATGAAATTGCAGCGGTTTTAAGAGCTTCTTAGCGCCCTCACTTTAGCCCCTTACGGGTGAGGCGGAAAATCAATCATCTGGCCATACCCATGGCGATGGGTCTGGGACTCGTGCTCTGCGGGATCGCGCAGGCAGATACGATTGATCGTCCGCATTTTGAACGCGAAGGCCTGGTCATTGTCTGGGCCGCCGATGCAGCGGGCGCAGCGCCGGTCGTATCCGATTTCATTCTCGATACTGGAAATGGGACCAGTGCCGCAGGCTCAGGCGATGTCGATCTGATTGCCTCTGACGCCTATGCGGTTGTCACCGGAACCCTGATCTCGACGCAGGACGGGATTGCCAGCGCCACTGGCGGCATGCCCTTTATCCTGACCGATACAGGTAACGGCACGATCGACACCGACACCAATGGCGACGGCGTGGTCAGCGGGGCAGATGCGTTCACGGCGTTCGGCCTCCAGGATATCAGCGATGCGCGCGTCGACGCTGTGCGGCAGTCTTCGAGTTTCTATGTCGCGTCGAACGTGCCCTTCGCGATCGATGCCCAGGCCTTCACGCCCAGCACGTTCACCGAGTTCATCCTGCTTCTGATCACGCGGGTGCAGCTGTCGGTCACTCAGGCCGGCGATGATGGGCTGGCATTTGGCGCCAGCGCACAATTCCCGCACTCCGGCGGGGCGACATCTGGCTTTGCGCCAAGCTTGCGACTTTGGGATCTGCGCACGCCGCAAAATGTCTTTACCGGCAATCAGCGGACCGCCGCGGCGCCCGGTTCCCTGGTCGATCAGTCTGTCCGGTTCGATGCCGAATATGCGATCGCCGCGGCCAATCTGGCAGGCTATGACCTGTCGCTCGGCACGTTCGATTTTCAGGTCGAAGTGGTCTATACCGTCTATGTGCCTTAGGGCCTATTTGCCGGACTTGTCGACCAGACCCACGCGCATATCGATGGCGGTATAGATCATGTCTTCATCGGCAAAGACACGGCCATCCGCGATCCCCAAAATAAGCCGCCCGCGGCGCACCCGTTTCATATCGATTTCGTAGCGCACGAGTTTGGTGTCGGGCGTAATCTCGCCGGTAAACCGGACCTGACCTACGCCGAGGGCGCGGCCCTTGCCATATGATCCGGTCCAGCCAAGCCAATAGCCAACCGCCTGCCACATTGCGTCGAGGCCGAGACAGCCCGGCATCACCGGGTCGCCGGGGAAGTGGCAATCAAAGAACCAGAGGTCCGGATGAATGTCGAATTCGCCAATCACGTGACCCTTGCCAAACTCACCGCCATCTTCGGAAATCTCGGTGATGCGATCCATCATCAGCATAGGCGGTGTCGGCAATTGCGCATTGCCCGGGCCAAACAATTCGCCCACGCCGGATTTGAGCAAGTCTTCCTTGCTGTAAGACGGCTGCGGGGTGTGGAATTCGTGCGGTCCCTTCATCGAAACTGGCCTCGCTGATTTGAGTTGTGCATCTGTCTTGTGCAGATACCGGATCGCCCGGCCTTATACGCATGTGCGCAGTGCGGCAAGGCCTTGTGGGCCTAGAGATTGTCGGTCGCGACTTCCGTGCCCCAAAGTTCCGATTGCGGCAGCCAGCCTGACTGGCGACCAATCTTGATCTTGCACCAGCCAGCATCGCAGGTCGTCAGTTCAGCAATGACACCAGCCTTGAGATGGGCCTTGGCGCGCGCTTCGGCGGAGGGCTTTTGCTTCAGTTCGATATCGCGGGTCACGAGCGTGGTGCGCGTCTCGGACAGCATGCGCGCCTGCATCCAGACCTCGTCTCCATCCGGGTCGCGGACCCGGCGCCAGCCATGCGTCTCCCGGACCACCAGCATGGGCAGGCCCTCGCGCTCATAACGCCACAGGATTTCATGATCCAGGTTCGGGCCCTGGCGGCCATGCACGGCGGAATAGCGCAGCGATTCAAAGCGCGGCAGGGGTTTGCCAGAGAAGCGACTGATCTTTACAGTTTCAGCCGATTGGCGCGCCTCAACCGTCATCATGCTGACCCCGGCAAACAGGGTCAGACACAATAGAAAACGGGCAAACAGCGCTGTCATAACTGCTTTTTTGCCGATTGAGGTGAATCGTCCGTAAAACAGCGCATTGGCGAGCTGCTTTTGCTCTGCTAAGCGCGGACAGGAAAGCGAGGAAGAATGTCAGATACGCGCCTGAAGGTCATTGTTACCCGCCGCCTGCCAGATGCGGTGGAACTGCGCCTGAAGGAACTGTTTGATACCGAGCTCAACCCGTCCGACACCGCCTTCACGTCTGAGCAGTTGATCGATGCGGTCAAGCGCGCCGATGTGCTGGTGCCGACTGTGACCGACCCGGTGGATGGCCGCGTGCTGAGCCAGGCCGGCGACCAGTTCAAGATGATCGCGCAATTCGGGGCCGGGGTCGACAATATCGATGTCCAGACCGCGAATGAACGCGGTATCACCGTCACCAATACGCCTGGCGTGCTGACCGATGACACGGCCGACGTGACCATGGCCCTGATCCTGGCCGTGCCGCGCCGTCTGCATGAAGGCATTGAGCTGATGGATGCGGGCAAGTTTGATGGCTGGGCGCCGACCTGGATGATGGGCCGCCGTCTGTCTGGCAAGCGCCTGGGCATTATCGGCATGGGCCGGATCGGCCAAGCCGTGGCGCGCCGGGCCAAGGCGTTCGGGTTGCAAATCCATTATCACAATCGCCAGAAAGTCTCGCGCCTGATCGAGGAAGAGTTGGACGCGACCTATTGGGACAGTCTCGATCAGATGCTGTCGCGCATGGATATCGTCTCGGTCAATTGCCCCCACACGCCGGCCACCTTCCATCTGTTGAATGCCCGCCGGCTGGACCTGATGAAGCCCGAAGCCTTCATCGTGAACACCGCGCGCGGCGAGGTGATCGATGAAGCCGCGCTGGCCCAGGCGCTTCAGACCGGCAAACTGGCAGGCGCTGGGCTGGACGTGTTTGAGCGCGAACCGGCGGTCAATCCGGACCTGATGGGTCTGCCCAATGTCATTCTCTTACCGCATATGGGCTCGGCCACGGTCGAGGGGCGGATCGAGATGGGCGAGAAGGTGATCATCAATATCAAGACCTTCGCCGATGGGCATCGCCCACCCGACCGTGTGATCCCAGCAATTTTGTAAGCGCCTCAGGGCGTGATCAGTGCACGCTCACCGCTTCAAGCTTATACGCTTCAGCAGCAGCTTCGGCAGCCGCGCGGCCTTCAATAATGGCCAGCTTCTGGCCTTCGCCATTGGTCACAACCACCAGATCATCGAGATCCTCAACGCCGCGCAGGGCATCTGCGGGCAGTTCAGCGAGCTCCAGCTCGTTAATGTTGCGGAAATAGACAAACCGGCTGAAATCAAGCTCGCCGGCGGTCGGCTTTACAAGGTCATTCATGGTCTACTCCTTCCGTTCTTAGACAGGACCAGAACACCTGACGCCTCACGAGACCCCATCATGGCAGCCCCGCCTTGTGGAGGTTTGGTGTTAGAGTGAATCTAGGAAGCCATGGTGTCACCATCAAGGCGCAGGTGTTCACATTGAGTTGTGAATCGCGGCGGTGCTGGATTTTAGGGCAAACAGGCCTGGTCGCGATCAGGGCGCGGATTGGTATTTGATGACCAGGCGGTCGGCCCAGTCGTCTGATTGACTCTCCCGCCCCTGCCAGCTCCACTCAAACGCACCAGCCTCGACGCTGCGATACTGAATTCGGCGATTGGGAAGCTCGCCATCAGGTTTCAGGATTTCAAACGCTAAAGGCGCTTTCGCTACGGCGATCCCGATGTGCACATATCCCCGATTGTCGGCGGTCAGGATTTTAATCGTTTCACTGAGCTCGTCATAAACAAGATAGGCGGTCGAGCGGTTTTCAGATGCGTCTTCACCGTCTGGGTCGAAGACCATGATTGACGTTTCGACCACGCCGCACTTCTGGTTCTGGTCCCATGCGATATTGCTGCTGCCATATCCGGACCAGCCCTCATCGGCCTCAACGCCAAGTGTCCAATCGCCGACGATTGATGCAAAAATGCCTTCTACCTCCGCGGGACACTGCATGGTCATCGTACCGGCATGGGTTTGAGCGCTTGCGCAGGCGGTGAGGCAAAGTGCGACAAAGGAAAGCGCGAGAGGCTGGACTGACATGAAACATATCCTCGTTGGAAACAGGCGGAGATATGAAACCACAAAGTTACAAATGTCGCAAAAGCGGTTGGTCGAGGGTGCACACCATCACGCGCGCGTCGCGCTTCCCGTTTATAGACGATCAGGACGCTGCAAGCCGTTTTGCCCTGGCCTGTGCATCACCCCTCCGCAGCTAGCCGTTTGAGATTATCAATCGCATTCTGGCCATTCATCATGATCGAGCCGAGCGTCTGTCCGACACTGGGGTCTGCCATGTCGGCATTGGCAATGAGTGTGGCGAAACCATCCAGGCGACACTTGTTCCGCCATTCCGAGATTGCTGGGGATGACATCCACATGACCGTGTTTTCCATCGCCGCGGCGAGCACCAGAAGGACGTCATGCGTTGTATCAATGCCTGGGGCCGGGCGGCTGTAATTGTTCTTTTCGTCTTCCGGAATATGCGCCTCGATACAGGCGATCAGGCCGGCGCTGTAGCAAGGCTGGAATTGTCGAATGACCTGGATATGGATTTCATCCGGCTGGAAGACAGGGGCCCGGACGCCGACATAATTCTTGAACGCGCTGGCCGTGCAATCGACATAGAGCGTGTCCGCCGCCATCTCGACCTCGCCCTGATCCATGATCAGGCGGCCCGGCTCGATCCGCTGAACATAGCCTTTGCGGATGACATTCTTGATCGTGCGTAAGTGCTCAATCTCTTTCTCTGTGACGATCGAGGCATGGAACATGGTCGGGCGTCTGGACGTATCGACTCGTTGCCACAGACCGGCAGCTTCCATCCGGTCTTCCAGATCGGTGAGGGACTCAGCGGCGGCATAGATTTCCACCGCGCGGGCCTGACCGCCGACCGTGTCATCGAAGAATTTCTGATCAATGGTCTGGAAATTGACCCGGTTCAGAAACCAGGCATCGCGCGGCACGATCCAGCTGATCTTGTCCGGATCAAAGCCATGCTTCAACAGCCACATGATGGAGTCGGTGCCGGTCTTGCCGCCGCCAATGATGCAAATCTTCTGATGCTTGGGCGCGTTCAGCGGCAAATCATTTGGCGGCAGACAGGTGACCCCGTCTGCAACCTCATAATTGCGCGTATGGGTGGCCGGAATGCTTGTCGTCAGATAATTCGCGAAAACGGTTTTCTTGCGCACCTTGATCGTATGCGCTTCGCCAGAGAGCAGCGAGCGAATGGTGCCATCCTCCTCATACCGGGTCAGGGGCAGGAATTTGACCCGGCCAGATGGGAGGAACGTGTCTTCCATCAAGTCGTGATAATAATGGGTAATCTCTGGCGCGGAGGACAATTCCTCGAAGCCGGCATTGGGTCCGGTGTCTTCAATCTTGCCGCTGCCCAATTCCTTGGACTCTACGCCATAAGTCGATGCAGACTGATGCAGGCGAACAAAGGGATAGGCTTCGTTCCAGTGCCCGCCCGGCACGGCGCGGTCGTCAATCATGACGAAATGGGCATCGGTCTCGCGCAGCATTGTATCAACAAAGGCCATCCCCACAGCGCCGCTGCCAATCACCAGATAGTCTGTTTCCAAGTCCATGATCTTCCTTCCCATATGTCCCCTGGCGCCAGGATCGACGCATGCGATCGATCATCTAGACCGCTGCGCGCCTGCGCCCACTCCGATCGGCACGTCTTGCCATGAAACCTGGATATCAGGTCAGACACGGGTTGCAATTGCAAAGCGGGATCCCTTGAATGGGTCCCAGCATGGCATCACAAAAAGCCATCGGCCTTGGGAGGGTTAGACAATGATTCATGATCGACACGGATGCGCGTGTTGCCACGCAAACCTTGGCGCGTTGTTTGGGTATGATCCATCCCGCGCGGCGGAGATTGCCGTCATGCCGATCAGTCGATTGGAGTCCAGGTTGACGGAGGCGCGGACGGGACTGGTGACGCAAACCGCCTGTGGCACGAAATTCATGGTCGACCTGCCGGAGGATCCGGCATTGAATCAGACCGTCCGTGTCTATTCAGGCGGGACCATCATGACCGTCGATGCCAGTTTTTCGAACGCTGAAGCAATTGCGATTCAAGGCGCGCATATTCTCGCCGTCGGGACGCTGGACGAGGTCAAACACGCCGCTGGTGAGCAAGCTGAATTGATCAATCTGGACGGTCGCACCCTGATGCCGGGCCTGATCGATCCCCACACGCACATTCTGATCGGGGCATTGATGGATCAGGCCATGGATTATGTTGGCACCGGGCGATTTTCCACGACGGCGCAAGTGCTAGACTTTATCGCCGGCCTGCATGATGAGCGCCCATCCGAAGAGTGGATTGTCTGTCGAAACTATTATCCGATGCTGCAGCCCTTTGAGGCACCGATGGGATTTCAGACCCTGGATGCGATCTCGACCGAGCGCCCGATCTTTGTCCTCAATGCGTCCGGTCATATTGGCTATGCCAACCGTGCCGCCTTCGCTGCCGCAGGTGTATCAGAGGAGGTCGAGAGCCCGCATGGCGGAGAATTTGTGCGGGATGATCGCGGCGGCCTCACAGGTGAGATGCGCAATCAAATGGCTTTCTCCCGCGTCTTGGGGGCGCGCCCGGCTGGCGCGGGGTCGGCGCCGACGCAAGCGGTGTTGCAGACCTGCGCCAGGTTTGCCGAACTGGGCCTGACGACGGTCACAGAACTCGGGCTTGGCGGATTGTTACGCGGCGCCGGCGACTGGGACATTTTGCGCCAGGCAGGGGCCACAGGGCGGCTCAGCCAACGCATCCGCGCCTATCCGCTTTACGCCTTTGATGCGGCCTGGGATGACGCCAATCTTCAACCCGGCGACGGCGATGCTCTGGTCCGGATTGGTGGCTACAAGCTGATTGCGGACGGCTCCAATCAGGGCTTTACCGGCTTGCAGCGTGAACCGTATCACTCCGTCGACTCGACCGGCATCGCTTATATGACACTGGAAGAAATGACGGATCTGGTTCGCAAGCGCACGGCGCAAGGCTGGCAGATCGCAATCCATGGCAATGGCGACAAGGCGATCGACAATATCCTGGATGCGATCGAGCAGGTCGCCTCGGAAGGGGTCGATGTCAAAGCGCATCGAATCCGGATCGAACACTGCTCAATTCTTCACGACGAACAGATCGCCCGCATGAAGCAGTTCGGGATCACCGCAAGTTTCCTGATCGGACATGTCCATTATTGGGGCGTGGCCATGCGCGACGAGATTTTCGGTCCGGACAAGGCGAAACTTCTGGACCGATGCGCCAGCCTGGAGCGGGCCGGGGTCGATTATACAATTCATTCCGACTTCTTCGTCACCGATCCCAATCCGTTGCACATGATCGAAATGGCGGTGACCCGACAAAGTTGGAAAGAACCCGACTATGCATTGGCGCCGGAAGAGGGCGCCAGTCGCGAATGCGCCATTCGTGCCATGACCTCGACCGCGGCCTGGCAAATTGGATCGGAGCACGAAATTGGCAGTCTGGAGCCCGGAAAGTTCGCCGATTTCATCATCCTCGACCGCGATCCGTCACGCGTTCCGGCGGATGAGATCAAGGACATCACGGTGCTTGAAACCTGGATGGGCGGCGAACCCACTTACCTCGCTGAGGCGCCTGGGCGAGCGTGAGAGAATGGCGGTGAGACAGACCTTCGTAATGTGATCCACAGGCATCTATAGTTGTGGAAATTACCAATAAAATCAGAGTTTCAGCTTCGCACGCTGTCTGCACGTGTCTAGACTCATCCGCCTCAATCCCACCACGCTGGTAGGGTTGGTGGTAGGGTTGGTGGTAGGGTTGGTGGTAGGGTTAAGGAGTACGGATGCGCGGCGCACTTCATCGCCGCAAGAGCTCCTGGATATTTCGTCGAAAGCTTACTTAGCGAGAGTGCTTCTTAGCCTTGCCGATGAAATGGACCTTTCTCGCATGTCAGCGAAGTCAGAAGCTCTGCAACCAATTGGACGCGCCAGTTCGACGAAAACCGCCAACCCAGCAAGTTTTTCTTTTTCGCAAAAGTCGAGGGTATTTTTTTGGGGGCGATCTAACCCCAAATCAGTCATTAGCGATCTTGCCTTCATTTTCCTAAAAGCGGTCATCAAGCAAAGTGCAGTGTTCGAGTAATTGAAGACGTACTCAGCGGTTCGTTGGATCCTTTTTTGGTTACTCACGCTAAAACCTTACGTGCTTGCAATCTCTTGGTAAGCCGCACGCCATCTCCAGGTCCGTACTGATCTGGGTAACCCAGCGGAGCCACGTCTTTATCGATGTGGAGCTCTCTGCGTTGCCAAGACGACAGGAAGGGCGTGAGAGCCAAATGAAGAATTTTGTAAAAATCGCTTTTGCCAGTAGTGCTGCAATCGTCGGCTGCCTCCTCATCGCTGGCTTTGTGATGGTCCCGTCGATCTTCGCGGCAAAGTATGAAGCCGAAAAAATGACAATGTCGGATGGTGCGGAGCTTGTTACGACCGTGCGACTGCCGGACGGCGAGGGCCCATTTCCGACATTGATCGTACGATCGCCGTACGAGCTTCCGCATACGCCCTTATCAGGCTTGCCATCGGAAGACTTTTCTAATGTCGACGACAAAGATCTTCCCAAAGTTATTTGGCAGGCCGTTATCGATGCTGGTTATGCCCTCGTGGTTCAACATACTCGAGGTCGCATAGGTTCGGACGGTCAAGCTCTATTAAACAAGGATAGAGATGATGCGCTTGAGTTAATCGCATGGGTGCAGCAACAAGACTGGAGCAATGGCAAGATCGGAACAACGGGCGACTCGATTGAAGCAATTATGGCAATGCTCACGAATGCGGAGAACCCGGAAGGCGTCCAAGCGTCGTTTGTTCAGATCGGAACCCCGAGCTTGATCAATGATGCCATGTTTGGTCCAGGCGGTGCGATTAAGCTCGAAACATTTCTCCCATGGACGGCCGAGCAAATTCTGACCGCGGATGATACCCATTATGAGGCGATCGGCTATGGCCCTATCAAACGTCGCACGTCATTGATTTCGATGATGCTAAAGGGTCAGGCGCTCTTATCTGATCTGGAGACTCCTCACACGGTCTCGGCTTGGCGGCATCTGCCACTCAAGGATTACCCTCATTTCGCAGCTGCCTCTGAGGGGTGGAATGCGATTCTGGATGCGAGGCCCGGCGATGAGCTTGCGGAATATTTCAATGGCTCCGTGACCGATATTCCCACCTACTATGTGGCCGCTTGGATGGACGTTTTCGCGTCTTCTCAGCTCAGCTCTTTTGCGCGCGGCGAGGTTCGAAATGCCGACCAGAGGCTGCTTATCCTAAATGGCACGCACTTCGCCCCTGAAAGCCCGACGACTTGGCCCATTCAACCTATGCTGCCATGGTTTGATTATCACTTGAAAGGTGAAGCCTCTGCCTTGCTGGATTTGCCACGAGTCATTTTCCCAATCGCGAACGCAGATGACGAGTGGTATGGTACCGATACGTGGCCGCCAGCAGCGATTCAGACCGAAACATGGGTTTTGTCATACGATGCGGGTATCCGACCACCGACCGCGGTGAAAGTGACAGACGAGAATGACGCCGAACCTGATGCCGACGATTTATCCAACCCAGAGTTTGTTTTAGCGCGCGCTAGCGTTGCTTCCGGGACTCGCGGCTACGCTTACGATCCGGACCATCCTGTTCCAACAGTTGGAGGCAAAAACCTGTTGATCACGCATGGCCCGAAGGACCAGCGCGGCGTCAGGGAAAACGATCGTAGCGACGTGCTGTCTTACGAGTCCGATGTGCTAACGACTGACCTGATCGTTGCAGGCCCTCTGACAGCGAATGTGTCTGTTAGCTCTGACGCCCGAGATACTGATTTCACGCTCAAGGTATTGGACATCACCCCGACCGGTGAAGCGATCCTCGTAACGGAAGGGATCCAACGCGCGAGATTTAGAGAAAGCCTGAACACGGAAGTGTTTATGGTGCCAGGCCAAGTGTACACATTAGACATCGATCTCGGACACATGGCTTGGCGGTTTAAGTCCGGGCATCGGCTCGCGATTGACATCTCATCAAGCAACTTTCCTCAATGGGATCGCAATTTGAATACAGACGCGCCCTTATTTTCCAGCACGGATCGGCAAATCGCGAATAATGTGATCCATCATGGTGCGCCGTATGGCACATCTATTCAGTTGCCCGTCGTGCCAGACTTAGGCGCATTCGAGCGAATGCACGGCTACACAACAGAACCTTACGTGCCGCTGGAAGACTAAAACTCTGACGCCAAAGCCCGTCGGTCGAGGATTATTCGAACACCCAAACCTTACCTGAGTGAAAGGTTCTCGTAATCTAAGCGAGACCTGTCCTGTGATTATGGTATCGCTCGCCGCTTACTAAAGGAGGCAAACCAAAATGATCTATGCAAAAATAGGCGCGATCGCATATGCGCTCTGGTCAGTTTTGCACATCGTGCTCGGCGTCACGCGTCTAGCTGAGAGAGCTGGAGACGGCGCCTTGGCGGAAGCAACTGGACGTCTCGCTCAGGGGCATTGGACGCTTCTATATCTCGGCGTTTTTGGGCTCATTCTTTCTTACTTCAACTGGAAGAATAATACCGCCGCATACTGGACCGCCGCGTTCATAATCTCGGCGGAAGATATCGGCTTTATTGTCTTCCCAGTCTTGTATGGCGGGACGCCGTTTCCGGCGTCGGTGATTGGACCAGGCTTGTGGATCGTGGGTCTCGTATTTACCACGCTCGCCTTCTTTAAAGCCCCGAGAACATAGGATAAAATTATGAAAACCTTGCTGTGTACGACAAGCGTGTTGTTCCTCCCATTTAGTTTTGCCTCTGCTGATGCCCATGACGTTTTTGGCGTATTCGCCACCGAAGATGGCGGCGCGCGTGTCTCAATTGAAGATTGTGGAGATGGGTCGCCATGCGGGACAGTCATTTGGATCGACCTGGCCTCGATCGAAAATGGGCAAACTCCGGAAAGCCTTACAACTGAATCAGGCAAGAAAGTGCTTGGGCTGAAAATGCTCACCGGGTTTGAGCGCAAGAGACGCGATTGGCGTGGAGGGACGATTTATAGTCCTGAAGCAGACAAATCATATGCGTCGCGATTGAAACGGCAGGATGATGGAACGCTCCAAGTCAAAGGCTGTGTTGGTCCGGTTTGCCAAACGCAAATCTGGACAGAATACGTTTCTACGCCCGCAGACTGAATTCTCGAATGCTACCGTTAGCGTTGGATTCCATAATAGCGTTCGTTAACGGCCTTTGCTTTTGGCACTGGCTCGCAAGCGTCTATCTCGGCTTGATCATATTTGAGCGGTTTCATACGCGAGCGGCTGGCGCTCACGAGTATGACACTCAAGATGCTATTTGCAGCATAGCGATTGGGGCGATCGGAACTGTCGTGCAGTTTACGCTCGCGCTGATTATCCCATTATCGATCTACACTTTTGTTTATCAGGAGTGGCAGCTCGTCACGATCGACAGCACCGCAATCGCGATCGGGGCCGCCTTCATCGTGCATGATTTCGCCCACTACTGGGTCCATCGTCTGGGCCACCGCGTCGGCGTTTTCTGGTCTTTCCATGCCGTGCATCATTCGTCCAACGCGTTCAACCACACCACAGCTTTGAGGCTTTTTCCGACGGATGGGCGCCTAAAAATCCTGGCGGGACTCGTTGCAGCCTTGTGCGGTGTTCCACCTGAAATCTATTTGGCGGCGGCCTTGCTCAAAAGTGGATATTCCATGTGGACGCATGCCAGCTACATCAGAGGCTTGGCTTGGATGGAATGGGTCTTTGTCACGCCACGCCTTCATATGGTTCACCATGCGAGTCAGACCGAATATCTGGATCGGAACTATGGCCAAGTTCTCATCATTTGGGATCGGATTTTTGGGACATTCGCCGGATATGAGAAAGAACCAATTTCAGGTCTGGTGCATCCCGTCCATGACAACAACCCGTTCACCGCTCAGCTTGTTGGAATTCGGGACTTGGCTGCGAAAATCAAACTCGCGCCGTGTTGGCGACAACGCTTCTTGTGCCTCTCGAAACCTCCTGAGTGGACACCGCGCTGAACAGCTATGTCGCTCTCAATCAAGCCTCAGTCCGCCGACTTCATCAAAAGCGCGATTATTGCGTCGGCGTGCGCATCAAGCGCTTCGCGCGAAGCAATATCTCCGCCAGGAAATTCATTGGTTAGATCGCGCAGCGCCATCGGGAAAGAACCACCATGCGTGATCATGAAGAATATGGTTCTGACCGAGACATCTGGAATAGCCCCGTCCAGTTTTGCCGCTTCGATGAGATCCGTCATCAACTCATAGAATGGACCAACCATTTTGGTCGCAATGAACTTGCCTCGCGCATCAGACTTGTCGCCATCAAAAACGATTATTCGGCTGATTTGCGGCCATCGCGCTGACGTGAAGACGAACGCTCGGATGATCTTTTTGAGCGCCTCTGTTTTAGAGCTTTCATTCGGTTCGATTTCAGAGGTCAGATCTCGCACAAAACCGTCTGCGAGGTGGCTCATGGCGGCTTCCCAGAGATCCGCTTTTGATCCGAAATAGTAACGGGTCAAACCTACATCCGCTTGCACAGCCCCAGAAATTTGACTTAGCGAGACACCATCAAAGCCCCGGCTTCCAAAAAGTTCTATGGCTGCGAGAAGAAGTTCCGTCTTTAGATCCGGGCGATCTTTGTCCGTCGGGCGGCCCGGGCGTCTTTCTGTTTTTGAGTTCGCTGATTTCGTCATTCTGCCCGTCTATTCGATCAACGTTAGCCGCATGCCATCACGAGCGACAATTATCTCTCTCTCATAGACCTTGTCCATACCCTCGACGAACGCGGACTCAACAAAGGTGCTCGCTGGGATGGGAGGAATTAGGTGCGTTAGAACGAGCGTTTTGGCGTTCGCGTCGACCGCAGACTGGGCCACCTCCAATGTCGGTGTGTGAACAGCGGCAATCAATTCGAGGCGTTCAGGCGTAATGCCGGCGCCGTGCTTTTCCATTGCCGAACCTGCGATCCGCATCATCTCCATGTTGATGACTTCATGGATCAAATAGTCGACCCCTTGTGCGTGCTTCCCAATCGCCTTCGTGTATTTTGTGTCGCCACTGATCACGATGGATTTCCCGCCAAAATCGACGCGATAACCAAATGCTGCAGACCAGTCAGGATGATCAACTTTGAAGGCTTGAATGAGGATGCCATCTTCGTCGAACACGGTAACAGCTTCATCGGCCTCAATGTCGACTTCATGTGACGCGCCGAATGCGTACTGTCCTTCCAATAAGCTTCCTTCACCCATCGCATTTACGCGCTCGTCGACATCGTCTTTGTAAGCCTCATGGATACCATCCAACAAGGCATCCGTCCCGGGCGGACCGACGACATCTACGATATGTGTTCGTCCTTGGATCCATCCAGTGTGGATGACGTCTGCCACACCCGACATATGGTCAGAGTGCAGATGGGTTATAAATATCGTGTCTAGGCTTAGGAACGGGAGTCCGTACTCGGTGAGTTGCCAAGCGGACCCTTGGCCAGCGTCGAACAAAAAGAAACGGCCACCCAGAATAACTCCCAAACACGGTTGCCCCCGATCCGGATTGTATTGCGGTGAGCCAGTTCCACAGAAGACGACTTCAAAGCGCGACGCTGGGAACGTCTGCGTCTCAAGCATGGCCTCAATATTCCGATCGATTTGAGACTTGATGAGGGCCATCTTGTTGTTCTGCACCCAGAAGAATGCAGCCACCCCGATCGCTACCAGAGCGCCTAATCCGATTAGTATTTTTCTCACGGCAGCTCTCCTCACTGACTTCGCTTGACATATTCTAAGGTCATGGAATATGTCAAGGTCTTGGACCTGAGGACGCAAAATGAAGAAGCGCATAAGTGCAGTCGTGGCGATAATTTCACTCTCGATCGCGATATTTGGCTGGCCCCCTTATGGAGGAGGCCCGACGCCAGGATACGCCGAAGGTGACGATGGATTTCAGTCGGAAGTTCGCAGACTGCCGAACGGTATCTATGAAGTGTCTGCCCTGACCGAGATGCCGGGCGTCAGCGCGGAAATGGTCCGATGGTGGTTCGGCGACTATCTGCAAACCTCTGAACATTATCAACGCTGGCATCCAACCGCTCATGTTTGGATGGATTGGGAGAATAAAACAGCCGGTGAGTATGTCGGCGCGAGTCATCTTGTTCACGAGTATCTGGGTGATGACCTTTCCAAGCTCCGCATTCAATTTGTGCCGCCAGAGGACATACTTGGACCGGTTGTTCTCGCTGATGATGACGTCGCGGTCTGCGCTAAAGCGGGCTTGCTCGAACAGCCGTTAAATGGCGGCAAAATGTGCCATATCATTCGCAATACAGAATATGGTGCAGAGATGAGAAGCCGGTTTTGGCTTGGGATGGTTGCAAAGAGAAATGGCAACGAGACAGTCGCTTCCATCGAAGGCATTGTTGCGAATACCTACCTGGCGCGAAAAATTGGGGTGAGACAGTCAAATGCGCTCGATTTGATGAATCATGCGATCGAAGAAATGGGATATCTCGCCGAATTTTTGCCAGAACTCTACGCGAGAGAAACCGCCACACCATCGCCATCGCCTGAGGCCTTAGGAGATGAAAATTCTGGAGGCGAGCAATGAGTGTCTTGGTCTTGAGAGTTCTGGCCCCTCTAAGCTTGGTCTGTCTCATCGCACTGATCACCGCTCCAGCCGCGCAGGCTTTGTCTGCGTTGGACGAATGGAATGCCGCCGCGCGTGATGCGCTTCCAGTTTCCGTCAAAGTTTGGCTGGGACTGATGATGCTCACAAACATCGCTGCCCTGGCTTTTGTTCGAAAGCATATTGCAGCGCGATGGGTGTTCCTGGGCTTTTTGATCAGCCACGCGATCGTCATGGTCATGTGGGCGCAAGGCGTTCAAGTGCTAGCCGGTCAGGTTTCGCTCTTTCATATCATTTTCTGGACGCCAGGCGCGGTCGCATTGATTTTGAAACGCGCTGAGATGAAGCTGCCCTCAGCCTATGGTCTTTGGGCGGCGCTGTCGCTGGTCTTCTATTTCGGGTCCATGATGATCGACGTGCGCGATGCGTTCTCATTTGTGACGCACTTAGTCTAATTCTTTGATCGGAAGGCAACCTGAATGCGGATCTTGATCATTGAAGACGATGCGAAGGTATCGGAATTCGTGCGCAAAGGCATGGATGAACTTGGCCATAAAGTTGATATCGCCTCGGACGGAAAAGACGGTTTGTTTCTCGCCACGACGGAAGAGTACGATGTCTTTATCGTCGACAGAATGCTCCCAGCGATTGATGGGGTAACAATCCTGCAAACGCTCCGCGCATCACAGAATGACACGCCCGCAATTATTCTGAGCGCGCTTGGAGCTGTGGATGAGCGGGTGAAGGGGCTCCGCTCTGGCGCGGATGATTATTTGGTAAAGCCGTTTGCGTTTTCAGAACTGCTCGCGCGGGTAGAACTTTTGGTCGAGCGATCGCGCCGGGTCGACACCAAAGTGACCGAGCTATCGGCATTTGATCTAACAATGGATCTATTGTCGCGAACGGTGATGCGCTCTGGCAAAAAGATTGACTTACAAGCCCGAGAATTCAGGCTGCTTGAATACATGCTCCGGCATAAGGGGCAATTGGTGACCCGCACCATGTTGCTTGAGCATGTTTGGGACTACCATTTTGATCCGCAAACGAACGTGATCGATGTGCATATTAGCCGCCTACGCCAGAAGATAGACAAAGGATTTGATCACCCCATCCTCACAACGATACGAGGCTCCGGGTACATTGTTCATGAGGCGGGGTAATGACAGGCGGAAAGACAACTCTCGCCAACAGCATCGTTTTCAGACTGTCCCTATTCTTGAGTGTTCTTCTGATCGCTTCTGTCGGGGTGGCAGGTGCGCTCATAACAATCCTTGGAAACGAGGCCCCGCTCGTCGAAACGAGAGCAGCTATCAATGCCGATATTGAAGCGCTCGAGGCGTACGAGGAATTATCGGGTATTTCCGAAGTCCTTAAGACCGTGACCCAACGATCCTTAGATGACAAAAATGCGTACTTTTACACCGTGCATGATTCTAGCGCAGTGACGGTCGCTGGAAGTCCCTACAAGTGGTCTTGGAATGACGCGCAACGATCCGATTTCGGATTCCGATTGATCGAAGTTCCATATGATCAATTAAGGCTACCCACTCAGAGCCCGAGACCATTCTCCGGACATTACGATATCCTGGTCAAGCGTCACGAATTTGAGTCTGGATACGTGATTTTCGTTGGTCGAAATATCGACGAACTCGAAGCGGCGACTTGGATCGCGTCGACGCTCGGCTGGGCGGTCATCGGGACCCTAATTCTCCTCCTCGGCTATATCTTCTGGTTCAGCCACTACGTTGTGAGCCGCGTGCGGGACTTTTCCAGGACCGCGACGGAGATTGTGAACACCGGCGATCTTTCTCTTCGCATTGATCAAGATACCAACTGGGATGATCTGGGAAAGCTCGCCGTGACCTGGAACAATATGCTCGATGAGATCCAGTCACTGGTAACGAAAATCCAGAACACGTCGAACAACATCGCGCATGACTTGCGAACGCCGCTGACGCGCATGCGCGTTGATCTCGAGAACGTTGAAAATCCGGAGCAACGTGAAGAATTGATGCGAGAAGCAGATACGCTGCTCGACATCGTGAATGGATTATTGCGAATTGCAGAAATTGAATCAGGCGCAGCGCGTTCAGCCTTCAGAACGATAAACCTCACTGAAATCCTGGAAGATGTGGTGTCCTTCTATCTGCCTGTCGCCGAAGAAAAGTCGATCACACTGAACGTTGAATTGAGCGATGTAACTTATCACGCTGATCGCGACTTACTGTTTCAAGCGTTTATGAATGTGCTGGATAACGCAATCAAATTTACGCCGGTGTCTGGCGAAGTAACTGTGACGCTAGATCAATCCGATACTGACACTGTGGTAACGATCTGCGACACCGGGTCTGGAATTCCTGAACTCGAGCAAAGCGAAGTCTTCGAACGATTTTATCGGCGAGATGAAAGCAGAACTTCTCCAGGTTACGGCCTTGGTTTGTCTTTGGTTTGGGCGATTACCGAACTTCATGGCGCTTCGGTCAACATGATTTCGAGAGATCCAGGGTTATGTGTCAAATTCGTGTTTCCGCGCTCCGGAATCTAGAAAAATTCGGATCTTCGAACAATTCTCCGCATATTCCTAACATCGGACATTAGAGGCGGAGCATGGAACGTGCGCTTCGGTCGTCTATTTTGCATCGTTGACGGACCTCAGACCGGACTGAACCGCACGTGTCAGCGGATAGTTCCGAGCCGTTAGCGCAGCGCCGGCATAAGCCAGCGCAGGAACCCCCGCGAAGATAAGCATCAGGTTACGAACTGCTTCGGACGAATTGTCTCCGACAGGATCGAAGCCTGCAAACAACCCCAGCAGAACGAAAGGAACTCCAATTGCAAAACTCTGCCCGGTTTTGAATGCGCTCGTTAATAGCGCGAAGGATAGGCCGCTTGAGTCTGCACCCGTCTTGACCAGGCTTTGCTCGGATACATCAGCCATCATCGATCTGAGAAGCGCCACAGGAGCACCGAAGGGCGCACCGGAAAGAACAGCCGCAACGATCAGGATAGGTATGCCCGCATTCAAGGCTGAGAGCGGCAAATAAATTAGATGAGCAAAGGTCGCATAAACGCACATGAAAACGAGCGTGGTATGCTTCTCTGTCCGCTCCGCTAGTTTCAACCAGAACGGCATACACACGAGCCCGGATAGGAAATAAAGCATCAGAATTGCGCTGGCGCCGTCGGTCACCCCAAACCCCCATTCGGCAGCAAACAAATATGTCGATCCGGTTGCGGCGATTGCTAAGCCAATCAGAACTTCCATGGTCAGTATCCGCGCCATTGCCCCATCGCGAAGCAGACCAACCGCTCCTAGAAAGTTCAGTTTTGGTCGCGCTGGACCCACGCTTGATGAAAGGCGTGGATCTCGAACCTTCCATACCGCGAGGCCGACCGTGAGCGGTAAGGACAGGATGAGTAGCCACCCCATGAGAGCAACTTGCGAATAGGAGTCGGCATCAGCGACAATTGCGAGCACTGTGGGAAGGAGCAGCAAGACCAGCAAGGAACCAGATATAAAAATCTGACGCCACATGAAGTATTGCGAACGTGCATCGTAATCGTTCGTCAGCGCGGGCACCCACGCCTGATGGGGCGTCTGCAGCATCGTAAAGCCGACATAGAAAACGAGAAGCCAGAAAAACAAATAGGATGCGGACACGCCATCGCGAGACGGAAGATACAGCGCGAAAGCTGCCACCATCAAGACCGGGACACTCGCGATCAACCAGTGCCGAGTACGCCCAATTCTGCTGGGATATCGATCAACCAGAATTCCCATGACAGGATCTGTCACGACGTCGCTCAACCGAATGATCATAAAAATCAGGCCTGTGAGCTCTAAGCCTAGGCCGAGCTCTGTGGCGTAAAACCGAGGCATGAAAACAGCGAATGGTAATCCGATTGCGGCAATGGGTATTCCAACCATTCCGTACGCGATGACTTCACTTCGGTTCAACCTCATCCCCGTGTCTCCTCGCCCGGTATCAACGGATAAGTGCGATCTTCAATCGAATGCTTCTCGGCTAGGTTAGTGCGGGTAGCTGTGACGATATCCAGTTCGACAGAATCCTATTCAGATCTTCCGGTTTTTCCTGAGCCACCCAGTGACCGCTCTCAATCGTGGCTTCGGTAAGATGTCGGCAGTGTTCCCGCATCGGCGCCGCAAGCGGACTATTGAGGGTTTCACAGATGCCGTCATTTGCCGCGTGAACGAATAAAACAGGCATTTCGAGTTTTTGCGTTTTTGCAGACTGCGCATGGGCGATGTTCCGCTGGTCATTTCGATACCAATTGTTCGGCCCCGAGAAACCAGTTTGCTTATACGCGGCGACGTAGGATGCGAGCTCCGCCTCATCGATGACATTCGTATCGATCGGCATCTCAGGTGCGGGTGCGCCATTTGGGCCAAACCATCCACCCATCATTCGGATCATGGCGGTGATTGAAGGACTGGATTTGCTCTCTCTTTGTCCTGACCGGAAAAGAACGCGAAACGTGTTTTCTAGATTCCCCTCGAAACCACGCCGGCATTTGTCCGGCTCGTCGCGGTGGAATTGCCAATAATCCCACTGCCCCAATGGAAATTGGTCTGCCGGATAAATCTCGCGATCCACGCCTGCGACGAGCGCCGGGAGCGTGAAACCGTTTGGCAGAAACGGAACGCAAATTCCGGCTACACCAAAACATCGCTCAGGATGATTTTGAGCAATCGACCAAACGATAGGCGTTCCCCAATCGTGACCGACCCAAATCGCTTTTTCTGCACCAATGTGATCGAGGAGCTCGATCATATCGGCTTCCATTTCTTCTACGGCATAGTCTTCAACGTTGGGATGTGGAGAAGACTGACCGTAGCCTCGCATATCTGGAGCGATGGCGTGAAACCCAAGCTCGGCCAAGACCGGAAGTTGATGGCGCCATGAATGCGACAATTCTGGCCAACCATGACAGAAGATCACGGGCACCTGTCCCCTTGTTCCGCTTTGCAGATAAAATGTTGAGTGGCGCTCCGAGGAGAAGCGGTCTTCTCGGATGATTTCATTGCTATCAGTCATCCGTTCCTCCAATTACGCTTCAACCGCGAAGCCCATCGCTTGAGCGATCAGGCTGTGTCGATCTTTGCGTGGAAGTGAAGCAAGCATGTTTCTGCGAGCAACCCCTTCAGGCTGATCAACTATAATGTGGCACTCCTTCCTCTGGTGCGCCGCGTCCACGATCGCCTTGGCGACATCTTCGGGCGTCAGATCAAGAACAGCGTCTGCAAGCGGTCCTTTCTGGACGCTGGTTGCAAGCGGCGTTTGGACCAAACCAGGAAGCACCTCACAAACGTGAATACCGTGCCGCGCCCATTCAATGCTAAGCGCTTCGGTCAATCCGCGAATGAAGTATTTCGACGCAGAATAACTTGCGATGCTTGGCACTCCGTGCGCCGATGAGGACGACCCGACATTGATCAGTGCACCCCTGCCAACCTTCAAATAAGGAAGAGCGGAATGCACGCAGTTGGTCGCGCCAGCGACATTTATCTCGATCAATCGCTTGTGTGCTGCCAGATCAATTTCTTCGAAATTGCCCGCTTCCATGACCCCAGCATTGTTGACCAGGACATCGAGCTTATTATCTGAACCGGAACAAAATGCCTTTAGGGCCAGCTCGACCTGGTCCGGGTTTCTAACGTCCAGTGTCGAAAAGAAGTGTCCGCGACCCAATTGGGTTTCTAAAGAGCTCAGTCCTGGCTTCACGATATCGACCGCTCCCACGGTCCATCCCAAGGACGCGAACTTAACGGCTGTCGCGCGACCAATTCCGCTTCCGGCACCGGTAATGAAAACGATCTTCTTCGGGGTTTTCATAGCTTCATTCATCCCGTCAATTATTCCGCAGCAACAGACTGATCGGTCGCGAGACGCTGCAAGTTTTCCACCGCCGGGAAGGCATGTGTCATGACCCGGGTCATGATCTCGATCACTTTCGGGTCATTCTTGTCAGCGCTTGCTGCGAGCTGCGAATATTTGTCGAGGCGGCTGCGATTACGCCACGCGCTCAGTTCCGCGTTCTGCGTCCACATAAATGTGTTCTGAAGCGCATCCGCGAATACGAGCAGTGCATCCGTCACGACATCCGTCGCCGGCGTTGGACGCGCATAGTTGTTCTTCTCGTCCTCCGGGATATGCGCTTCAATAAAGCCCAGGATCGCCGCGCTAAAACAGGGCTGGAATTGCCGCACCACTTGCAGGTGGATTTCGCCTGGTTGGAAGACCGGGTTTCGAACGCCGATATACTTTCCGAGCCCGCTGGTCGTGCAATCAATGTAGAGCGTGTCGGGATCCATCGAGACGATCCCATCCGTCATCTCCATCGCCTCTGCTGTGATCTTCGAAACACGCCCTTTCCTGATGATGTTCTTCACGGTTCGGAGTTGTTCAATCTCGCGTTCACTGACGATGGCCGCGTGGAACATGCTCGGCCAAATATTTGGGTCGATGCGCATCCAGAGCTTTTCAGCCTCCATACGCTCTTCAATCTCGCGGACGGATTTTGACGTCGCATAAATCTCGATGGATTTGGACTGACCGCCAATCGTGCTGTCGTAGAAACGCTCTTCAACTTGGAAGCTTTTTCGATTTAGGAACCAGGCATCGCGAGAAATCACCCAGGAAATACGATCCGGCGCAACGCCTCGCTCAAGCAACCAATTGACCGAATCCGTTCCGGTCTTCCCAGCGCCAATCACGCAATATTTTTGATGGTTCGGAGCATGATGAGGTAAGTCATTCGGGGTGATGCACGTCACATCTTCAGATACGGCAAATTTCCGCTCGCTGAGCGCTGGGATGTCGGTGGTCACATAGTTAGCGAAGACCGTTTTCTTGAGCACTTTGATGTCGTGCGTTTCACCCGTTAGTCGGGAAATCACTTCACCTTTTTCAGTGTAGCGAGTGAGGGGCAGGAAAATCACGCGCCCAGACGGAACGAACTTATCCTCCATCAATGCATGGTAGTAGCGGGTGATCTCTACGCCCGATGAGAGCTCTTCAAACCCGGCATTGGTTCCCTTGGAATCGATACGGCGCGCGCCGAGATCTTTTGAATTGACACCATAAGTGGATGCTGGCTGGTGCAGACGCACATATGGATAAGCCTCATTCCAATGTCCCCCCGGAACAGCGCGATCATCGACCATGATCACAGTCGCGTCTGTTTCATCAAGGAGCGTGTCGACAAAGGCCATGCCTGTGGCGCCGCTGCCAATCACCAAATAGTCTGCTTCGTACTTCATTTCTCGAATTTCTCTTTCTCGTTTCCGGGAGGGGTTGTTCGCGCGCACCGATTTTCTGAAACAACGCGCGTGTCGCTTAAGTCTTAGGTTTCCAGACCGGGGATCGATGCTCCATACTTGAGCTTGTATCGTGTAGCTATTTATTATACTACTAGTTCTAATATTTTTGGTCAACAGGTTCAAGATGACAAAGTCTCAAACGCCCTCACCCAAGCGCAAACGCGGTCGCCCAAAGCTTGAACGCACGCATGGTCGAGCAGAGATCAAGGCTGCAGCTCTTAAGGAATTTGCGCGGCTCGGATTTGTCGGCACCAGCATCGACAAGATTGCCAGTGCGGCAAATGTCGCCCGGCCCCTGGTGCATTACCATTTCTCATCCAAGCATCAGCTTTGGATGGAAGCCGTTTCGCAAGCCTTCGATTTATTGCAGGGGGAAGCACAGAGATTTGAACAGGAACTCAGTCTGCAAGCCCACGCCGAAGTCATGGCGAATTTCGCGCATGCGCTTGTAGAATTCTGTGCCCGCAACCCCGCGCTGATCAAAATCGTCATCGACGAAACAAAGCAAGGCGGAGAGCGCGCAGACTGGCTACAAAAAACCTATCTGCTTCCTCTTCACGAACTCGCCACAAATTTCATTCAAGCGATCTCGGTTTATGACGAGCGCAAGAAGAATGCACAGATTGCTGCTCAAATCATTCCGATTATTTTTGGCGCAGCAAACTTCCCATTCATCGATTCTGATACGCTCTTAGCCGCCCACGGTGCCGACGTTTTTTCGAAAGACTACAAGGCTGAGCATGCGCGCCTGATGGCGGTTTTGATTCATGCGCTCATGAATGATCATCTTCAGAATGCTGGATAGGAAAGCTTCTCTGCCGCTTGGCTCCGCCTAATTGCCAGCGACGATGTTATTCACCTGCTCACCGAGGTCGATCGAGCCGTCCGGGGTTGCGACCGCACACGTTAAGACGTTCCCTGGCCGCAAGTAGTCGGGATCTTTGTCGGCGCGCTTTGCAATGATTTCGCTTCTTTGGATCGGCGACATTAAGGCTCCAACGAACATGGCGAGTTTACCTGGCACTTTAAGCGCCACGCCGCCGGGTGTACCGGTCGCAATCATATCGCCGGGTTTGAGATCTCGTATTTGCGAAAGTTCGGTCAGAGTCGCTGCCGGTTTGTGGATCATGTCCGCGGCGACATTTTTTTGTCGTTCTTTGCCATCGACGGATAGAGTTAGAACCAATTCGCCATAGCGCCGTAATTCGTCAGGCGAGAGCAAGACGAGGAAAGGCCCGGTTGGGCCAAAGGTGCGATACGACTTGGCTTTGCAAAATTGCTCATGAGAGACTTGAACATCTCTGGCTGAGATGTCGTTTGTGATCGTCAAGGCGCCGACAAACTCGTGCAGGTTTTCGTCGGTCACTTCCACGGGTGCTGTAATCGGTCGCGATACGATAAGGGCGAGTTCGATCTCATAATCGAGCGCTTTCACATGATCGGGTCGAACCACGTCATCCTTTGGACCACAGATACAAGAAGAGGCCTTATGGAAGAAAATGTTGTGAATGGCGTCCTTAGGGTCACGTCCAATTTCTTCTAAGTGGCTCGCATAGTTTAAGCCCTGGCAGATATAGTCTGCATCCTGAGTAACGGGGCTCAGCAGATCGAGCGCGTCAATATCTAAGTCAAACGCGCCCACAGCGCGCGCCGCGTCTGCACCACCTTCGGTCAGAAAACGCCCCGTGGTTGGCCAATCGCCGGACAAAGCAGCGACTTTGCCGTCTGAGTGAACGCCCCATTGTGGGCCAGAGTCAGTTTGAAATCGTACGACTTGAATCGCCATGATGCGATCTCCTGAGATTAAGACAGATAGGTTTCCACCGCATCGCGGGCTTGGTCAGGCGTCGCCCCCAGAAGGCGGAGCATTGCATCACACGTATCGCGGTTGATTGATTTGTTACGCCGCCCGACGAGCTGCGCCTCGACGGCAAGCACCATCAAGGCCCCGATCTGAAATAGACGAAAGCGGTCTGGAACCTGAAGGGGAGCGCCCTGATCAATGGCGACCTGGATGTCTGCCAGCAGGTTGTTCGCAAAATCCAATTGCATATCAAACGCGTTCTTGGAGGCTTCTGAAAGCATCTTGCCCCATTCACGATTGGCTGCGGCGCGTGAAATGAACATGTCGGTTGAAATAACGATCCGACCAAGCCCTGTTTCAACATCTTGAACGCGTTCAGCGATGTCTTCCGCAAGAACGATGGCGATGGCGGTTGCGGCTTCGCGGATGAGTTGCTCGCGATCATCAAAGTGATTGTAGAAGGTTCCATTCGAGAGGCCGGCTGCCCGCGTTAGCTCTTGAACCGTCGTGTTTAGCAAGCCGCGCTCCGCGACGAGCGCGATCGCACTATCGATCAACAAAGAGCGGGTTCTGACGCGTTTGCCTTCATTGCGGGCGCGGTCGTGGAAGAAGTGCTGCACAGGGCAATCCTCATCTGAATTTCGATTTACGCGTTCTAGCACTAATTGTTGACAGTGTCAAAAATGAGAGTATGTTAAAAAATGAATTGATTGTTAAATTTCAAGAGTGACTGGAGTGACCGCCCCGTTGATCGGCACACTCCATCGATAAGGAGCTAGGAATGGATTTGGGATTGGCTGGAAAGTCCGCAATCATCTGTGCGTCTTCACGAGGGCTCGGCAAATCATGCGCTGCCTCTTTGGTACGCGAGGGCGTCAATGTTGTGATCAACGGACGCGATGCAGAATCGCTCGCAGAGGCAAAAGAAGAGCTCGAAGCCATTGGTGGCGGTACCGTGACCGCGGTCGCCGGCGACGTCGAAAAGGAAGCAGATCGCGATCGATTGTTTGGGGCCTGCCCAACGCCCGACATTCTAGTGAACAATAATGCGGGTCCGCCTCCGGGTTTATTTTTGACCTGGGGTGAAGACGAATGGAATGGCGCGCTTCAGTCCAATCTGCTCGCCCCGCTCATGATGATCAAAGCAGCGCTTCCCAGCATGCAGGAGCGGAAGTTCGGGCGTATCGTGAACATCACATCCGCCATGGTGAAGTCTCCGCACCCCTTTATGGGGCTTTCGACGACTGCACGCACGGGACTGACGGCTATGTGCAAAGCGCTGTCGCTTGATGTCGCGAAAGACAATGTGACCATCAACAATATGCTGCCCGAGCGGTTCGACACCAATCGTCAAAAGCAAATGGCGCAGCTCGCTGCAGCCATGAAGCAAACAACCGTCGAAGAAGAACGCGCTGCGATTATCGAAGCAATCCCAGCCAAACGCATGGGAGACCCTGACGAGTTCGGCGAGGCGTGTGCCTTTCTTTGCAGCGCGCAGGCCGGCTTCATCACGGGCCAAAACCTTCAACTCGATGGCGGCGCCTATTCTGGCCTGATGTAATCCTAGGAGGAAGATCTCATGGACTCTGTTTTACTCGCAAAAATCTTATTGAGTTTCGTGGCCGCTTTGCAGTGCATTGGTCCGATCCGTGCCGATTTCAATCAAACGCACGCGACCAATCCACTGTGGACGCCGCATGCCCGCTTCCATGTTGTTTGGCAGGTACTTTCACAGTCCGGCATCTCCTTGATTGCCTTGGCGCTCATCTGGGTTTTCCCCAGCCCGTTCACGATATGGTTGGCTGTGATCCTGAACTTCAATTGGCTGATCAGTTTCGTCGCAACGCTCTCAAGCATGTCGCTGTATGACGGCTCACTTAAAGACGTGAACGGGATCAAGCCTTTCAAGTTCGGGTTCGGCGGCAGCACGCTTGAAGTGGATACCAACGTATTCGGTGCGTGCTTGCTTACAGTCGTTAACACGGCCGCGGTCTTCGTGTTGCTGTCCAACCCAGACGCCGTCGCGGCGCTTTAATCGGGAGAGGCATCATGAAACTCGATCCAACCACGATCCAGACGAAGGAAGTCTTCAACTGGCAGGGGCTGCACCTCCTAAACTACTCGCAGTCGTCTTGCTCTCAGAAAGTGCGCATTCTCCTCGCCGAAAAAGACGTTCCTTACCGCTCTCGCGAAGTCGATATTAAAAACGCCGCGCACACATCGCCTTGGTATCTCGGGATCAATTCCCGCGGTGTCGTTCCTGTTCTAGTGCATGATGGCGATGTCCATATCGAGAGCAATGACATCTTGCGCTACATAGATGAGGCTTTTGCCTCCGACCATAAGTGGGTCCCTGCTGAAGGCACTCACAAGGAGGTCACGGACCAGCTCTTAGCTTTGGAAGCCGACCTGCATACGCATTTGCGAGTGGTGACGATGGGATACTTGTTACCCCATTCCGTCGCCAAGAAGAGCGAAGCAGAACTCGAAGCCTACGCCAGCAATGGCAAAGACGACCCATATCGCGCGGCGCAAATTCAATGGTGGCGTGACTTCGGTGAGCACGGCGTGACAGACGAACAGGCGCGCGCTGCAGTGCTCGCGTTTCATGATGCGTTCAACCAACTCGAAGAGTTATTGGGGGATCGAAAGTGGCTCTTGGGGGATCAACCCACGGTCATCGATATCGCTTGGTTCATCTCACTCCACCGAATTGCGCTGGCAGGATACCCGATTCAGGCGCACCCGAAGCTGAACAAGCTCTATCAGCGCATGAAAGCCCGCCCCGCATTCCGCACGGAAATCGCGAAAGGCCCGGTCATAGTCCACATTGCGGGCCCCCTCTATCGCTTCGTACGGCGCGTGAAAGGCACGTCCTTGAAGGCCGTCTTCGAGATGACCCATCCAGCGCTCAAGACCGCGTAACCCTGGCTCAAAGATCGCAAGGAGGCCAAGGCAATGACAAGTGTGCCTGAAACCAAGACACAAGTGCTGATCGTCGGTGCTGGGCCAGCCGGCCTGGTCATGGCCTTATGTCTTGCGAAGTGTGGGATAAAGAGCGTCATTATCGAGCGACAGCCTGAGATCAATCCACATCCAAAGGCGCACGAGCTCAACACGCGGTCTTTGGAAATCCTCGCCAGCCTCGGAATTTCACTCAAAGAGCTCAGCGCCGAAGCCTCTCCAAAATCGGATGGCTGTCGCATCGCCTTTTGCACCACGGTCAATGAAGAGTTCGGTGCTATCGATCTCCTCAAGGACATTGACGATCCCGAGAAGTATGACCGCTATCTCGAAAGTGACGTTCCCTATCTCAACATTTCGCAGACCGAAGTTGAACGCATTATTCGCCGGCACGTCACGGCAAATCCGCACATTGATCTGCGCCTAGATCATGAGTGGCAAAGCGTTGAAACCAACGCCAGTGGAACACTTTCTTCGATCAAAGATCGCTCTGATGATCGCCTCTATAGCATAACGGCCGATTGGTTGATCGCTGCTGATGGCGCGGGTAGCCGAGTGCGCCGCGCGCTCGGCATCGAGATGATCGGACCTGAGAAAATTCAGGATTTCAAGAATGCCTATTTCGAACTCAATCTCCGTGACCATATCGAGCGACCGGCAAAGCTTTACTGGATCTTTGAGCCAGCGGCCGTTGGCACGTTCATCGCGCATCATATTGAGAAGCGCTGGGTCTATAATGTACCCATCTATGAGCCATGGGAGAGCCCTGATCATTATACCGATGAGATCTTAGCCGATCGGATCAAATACGCGCTCGGTTTGGAAGACGGTGAGGTTGAGATCAAATCTACCAGCGTTTGGCGCATGACCGTTCAAACCGCGGAAAAGTGGCGCGATGGTCGGGTGTTTCTCGTTGGCGATGCCGCACACAGATTCCCTCCGACCGGCGGCCTCGGCATGAATTCCGGCATTGGCGACGTCCACAATCTTGCTTGGAAGCTCGCGCAAGTCCTTCAGACCGGTGCCGATTGGAGCCTGCTCGACACTTACGAGACGGAACGCAAACCTGTGGCGGAGCGCAATGCCGCTGAGAGCTTGGAGAACTTCGAACGGATCTTCGATATCGTCAAAGACCTTGGTCTGGATCCAGAAGGCGCGGAAAAGGCTGCGCGCCTGCGTGGATCCAAATTGCTCCGTTTACTACCCGGGTTTGTGCGAGCTGGGCTGATGAGCGCCGTTAACAGCCTTGTTCGCGGGCGCATCTCAAAGGCCCTCTCGAACGCATCGCAAGTCTCAAAACTGCGCGCGACGATTCAAGATCAAGTGCCGCATTTTGACCGTATCGGGCTTGATCTCGGTTATATTTATGACAGCGCTGCGATCATCTCTGACGGGACAAGCGCGCCACCGACAGAGGTGACGAGGTACACGCCGAACTGTCAGCCTGGCGCGCGCTTTCCACACATCTGGCTGGCACCAGAAACCGGCACGATCTCGTCTCACTCTTTGCTGGAGTACGGACGCTGGACGCTTCTTAGCTTCGGAGACGCGTTAGCCCAATCTGATCCCACCATAGATCTGATCGATCGTGACGCCATTCAACGCATAAATATCGATCAGTTAGACATCCCCGAAACGGGAAAACGCGCCCTCAAAACCCTTTGCGAGATCAGGGCAGCAGGTCGCGTTCTTATTCGACCAGATGGACACATCGCATTGCGCGAAACCGACAGCACCGACCGTGCCTCAGATCAGTTCGCCAAGCAGCTCGCGCGGCTCGGGTTCGAGGATCACTCTACACAGATCCAAGCGTCGCTGAATTAGGAACACGATTATGCTGTCAAAATTTGGTCGATACTTCGGGATTGTCTTCCTCCTCTTTTGCGGCGTCACCTTTCTCGCATGGCTGACGTCGCCTGACCCGAAATTCAATCCGGCGAGTTTTGAAGATGCTCCATTCGCTCAGGCGCTAGCCGACTCGGCCGAAGCGATCACCTTAGCCCAATATCTAGATCCGAACGGAGAGACGGTCACGATCATAGTTGTCGACTATGATGGCGAAACGGTGGAAGGCGTCGACCTTGCCGACTTAGGCGCGCCGCGCTCAAGCGATCCTTTTGTTGCGCTCGCCGCCATCGACCAGACAGACATTCAAGCCGCGCTCTCGCAACAGCTGGCAACTCGGCACGTGGAGGTCTCAGACCTTTTACCGTCCGGACCGACCGGTGATGAGCATTTGGGAATTGGAACAAATTTTCCTGAACATGCTGAAGAGGCGCAAAGCGAGTCCGTCTTTAATTTTCCGAAGTTTGGCACCGCCACACCAGCCCGCACGTCAGTCGCAGCGCCAGAGGGCGGACTGCTCGATTATGAAGTCGAGCTTTGCATGCGGTTTGATCGGCCCATCTCGTCGATCGAGGACTTTGATGCCGCCGTGAAAGGGGTCTTCCTATGCGCCGACTTCACCGACCGCATCAAGCTGTTGAAACTCGCCGATCCGGACAATCTGGATTCTGGGTACGGCTTTAGCGATGCGAAAAGCGGCGTCGGCTTCTTTCCGACCGGTCCCTTCCTGGTTGTCCCGAACGACTGGGCGTCTTTCATCGCTGAAACCAGAATGATGACCTACCTCAATGGAGAACCGCGCCAAGATGCCCGCGGTGAGGAGATGATCCTCGATTTTAGCGATTTGACTGCAAAGGTCTTGGGCGACATGGACCGGGATCGGTTTTTCTATCAAGACGCGTTCTACAAGCTCGCGCCCAATGCTCGAATTGACCCGGACATGACCTTAATGTCGGGCACCTCGGAAGGGGTCATTTTCACAACCCCTCAGCGGCACGACTATATCGAGATCGTGATCGGATATGCCCTCAAAGGCGGGCCGTTCAGTGGGCAAGGTCTCATGGACTTTGCCGTCGAAGCTTTCATTCAAAACGAAAGCGCGTCTGGACACTTTCTGCAACTGGGTGACGTGGTGACCTACCAGGCAAGCGGCCTCGGCGAAATCCGAGTCGAGATCACGTCGTCTCAATCCTTTTCATCGGCGGAGGCGCGTTAAGCCCATGGTTTTAGTCACGCGTCGGAATTTAGTGGGAGGCGTCGCTATGGCAGGCGTGGCTGGTCTTGGTTGGAAATGGTTCACCAAAGAAGCGCCGGGAACCCGCGGCGTGAACCAGTCCGCCGCTGTGCCTAAATCGCGAAAAGACCTCAACCTCCTCATCATCATGGTCGATCAGGAACGTCCTTGGGACACGCTGCCTGCCGATATCGACTTGCCGCACCGGTTTCGTATCGCCGAGCGCGGCACGAGCTTCACGAACATGAACGTGACCAGTCCGCTTTGTACACCCTCCCGATCGGTCTTCTGGACGGGGCAACATGTTCAACACACGCGCGTGCAGGACAATACGAATGTACCGCTCGTCGGACGGCCTCTAAACCCGGCTATACCAACCCTGGGGCATATGCTTCGAGATGCGGGGTTCTATACCGCTTACAAAGGCAAATGGCATCTGCATGAGCTGCCTAAAGACGCGGCATGGGAGCAGTCATCGAAACGCGCTAACGCCCTCGAAGACTACGGGTTTTCCGATTATGGTTGGGGACCAGAATTCATCGACGAGCAAGCAGGGTGGAAGTATGATGGCAAGATCGCAGAAGACGCTGCGAGGTGGCTGACCGGTACGTCTGATAGCGTCGGAAAGCCCTGGGCGCTGACCGTTAGCTTCGTAAACCCGCACGACATCATGTATTTCGACGCGACCGGTGAGCAGGCGAGAACACGCGTTCAAAATGTCTTTCCAGGCCCTGTTTTGCCGAGCCCTGATGATCCAATCTACAATTTTGATGATTGGGCAGAAACGCCGCGAAACTTTCGATCTTCCAACTATGCGGGACAGATGTCGGCCCAGGCCGACTATGATCGATACATGAATTACTTTTACGGCGAGATGCCCCACGACAATGTCGAGGCGTGGATCCGTTTCAGTCAGTATTACCTAAACTGCATACGCGATGTGGATCGCCATATCGGCACGGTTCTAAACGCATTGGAAGCAACCGGCCAAGCCGATCGTACGGTTGTTGCTCTGGTGTCGGATCATGGCGAGATGGGCGGTGTTCACGGCCTTCGTCAAAAGGGCCCCTGGATGTATCGCGAGAACATTGGTGTCCCATTTGTCGTGTCTCATCCTGACTCCCGAGAACAGAATACCAATCCCGGTATTGTCTCCGCACTAGACTTTACACCTACCATGTTGGGCTTGTTGGGGATGGACGCGCAAGGCGTCAAAAATCGCTATACCGCGATACGCGGATCAGACGTTTCCGAACACCTCGCATCAGGCTCAACGCCGAGAAGTGACTCAGGCGACGGCGCGCTCATCACCTATAGCGTGGGTCACCATATCGACACCGAGTTCGCGCGCGCAAATTTTGAGAAACGGCGCGCGAATGAAACGGATGATGATTTCGAGCGCCAAGCTGATGCTGGATGGATGCCAGATCTCTCTCCGCGCGGCTTCTTGCGCGGGATTGTGACCGACGAGTACAAATTTGCTCGGTATTTCTCTCCACGCGAACACCATACACCGACATCATTGGAAACCCTGAAAGCACGAAACGATATTGAACTGTTCGACTTGAGAGCTGACCCCGGTGAAACAACCAATCTAGCGACCGCTCAGAACACCCCTGACGACTTAATTCTCTCAATGAACTCAAAACTGAACGCGCTGATCGCAAGTGAGGTTGGCCCAGATGATGGTCGCGATTTACCTGGTCCAACATTTTTCTGGAGAGCATGAACCGAATGATATTTTTGCGACTTCTTCTCTCAAACGTCAGTGTGAAATACGGCCTCGCCCTACTATTGGCGTTGGCGGTGATCGCACCTGAAGCGTCTGCAACGTACGCGCTCGAAGACTGGAATATGGAGGCGCGTCGCGCTCTGCCTTTGCATATGAAGCTCTGGTTGGGCGCGATGATGATCGCCAACCTATCGTCTTTGTTCTTCTTCAAAAATCATGTCGCCGCGAGATGGGTACTGGGTGCGTTGATCGTCAGCCATGTATGGATCGCTGTATTGGAAGCCACAGGCCTCTACACCGTGCAAGGCGGACAGGTCGCAATCGGCCATATCGTCGTCTGGGCGCCAGCGATCTATGCGCTTTACCGATACCGTGAAGAGATCAAGCTTCCCTCGGCATACGGCGTTTGGGCATGTGCGATGCTATTCTTCTACGGCGTCTCTTTGATCTTCGATTTTCGAGACGCCTTCATCTGGCTCTCTGTTCAACTCACCTGAGAAAGGACTCTCACAATGTTGGGACTGCGTTATCGTTTAAAAACAGACTGGCTCTTCTACCTCTTTATCGCTGCTTACGCCTATTCGATTATGGCCATGACAATCAGGCTATGGTTCGGCGACGGTGTGAATGTGTTCGCAAGCTATAGTGACGCCTCTGTGCCGGCTGAGGTCATAGTCGAAGCCAACAAAGTGTACTGGTCTAAAACATGGTTCCTGTTTGGGTCTCTCTTGTTGATGGGCTTCAACGTCGACATCCGGGCGGCGTTCGGATCGGCCGCTATATTTTGGGCCGGCTCTTTGATGCTCATCTTCAGCATCGCTACGCCGAACTTGATCTTCATTCTAGTTGTTGGTGTCGCACTGGTAATACAACAAATCGTGCGAAAAGGGTTTTTCGCGCCTCCGGGCGAGAAAGCGTAAGCCATCGCAAGAACTGGGGACTGAAATGATCTTTGCGAAAATTGGCGCGATTTCTTACGCGCTTTGGTCAGTGCTACATATCGCTTTAGGGGTCGAACGCTTGATCGCGAGAGCCGATGCTGGAATGCTCGGCGAGGCGGCCGGCCGGCTCGCTCAAGGGCACTGGACCCTCATTTGGGTTGGGTTTCTTGGCCTCGGTTTGTCCTATTACAATTGGAAGAACACTGCCGTAGCCTATTGGCTTTCGGCGTTCGTGATTTCGGTTGAAGATATCGGGTTTCTACTGTTCCCGGTTTGGCAAGGCGGAACAGGATTGCCTGCTGCAGCAGTTGGGCCCGTACTTTGGATCGTAGGTTTGGTGTTTACGACGATCGCTTACTTGAACAGAGGTACAAGCTCCTAAAGTCGGGTCCATTCCAGTTCAATCATGCTTTCACCGCATTTCGTGTTATTGCCCTCCCAGAATCCTACATGTGTAATGGATAGGATCATTCGGAAAGAAATGTGCGCTTTTTCCTAAAACCGGACGTAACGAGGTGGGCAAAAAACCTCATACGAATCGGCATGCTCAGCGTCAGATTTCCCGCCCGAGCGCCAATGCGAGCGAAACGTATTGATCAAGCCGCGCTCTTTGCGTGCGCGCGAGTTCCGCCT
>JBCCCT010000010.1:0-37912 GCA_039033355.1 Pseudomonadota bacterium
ATCCTGCTTTCAGGTGCACAGCGCAAAAGTGGTCGAGGTGACAGAGCCATGGCGAACGCGTCCTCAAGCGGATGGCATGGTGACCAAAGTGCCCGGACTGGCGCTGTGTATTCTGTCAGCGGATTGTGTGCCCGTCCTGTTCGCGGATTCCGAAGCCAAGGTGATCGGCGCGGCCCATGCTGGATGGAAAGGCGCGATCGCCGGGATATGTGAGGCCACCCTGTCCGCCATGGAAGGGCTGGGCGCTGATCGATCCCGCATTCATGCTGCGATCGGACCCGCAATCCAGCAGCCGAGTTATGAAGTCGGCCCCGAATTCCGGGATACATTTGTCGGCGAACAGGAATGGACCGATCGCCTGTTCCAGGCGGGCCGCGAGGATCGCTCGCATTTTGACCTGATCGGCTTTGTTCGGGCAGTTTTGAAGCGCGAGGGCATCGGCGCAATCGACAATATTGGACATGATACCTGTGCCATGGAGGATGATTATTTCTCTAATCGCCGCCGCAATCATCGCGGTGAGACCGACTATGGCCGCAATGGCAGCGTCATCATGCTGAGCGCGTGAGCCAGATATGAAACTCTACGACTACAAGGCCGGGCCAAATCCCCGCCGCGTTCGCATTTTTCTGGCCGAGAAAGGAATTGATGTCCCGCTGGTGCATACGGATATCGTCAAGCGCGAGCAGAAAACGCCTGAATTCCTGGCCAAGAATCCGATTGGGTCCATTCCGGTGCTCGAGCTGGAGGATGGGACATGTATCTCGGAATCGGTTGCGATCTGTCGCTATTTTGAGGAATTTCACCCTGAACCGCCCTTGTTCGGACGGACACCCCTGGAGAAAGCGCAAATCGAAATGTGGCTACGCCGGGTCGAGCTGAATTTCATGGTCCCGGTTGGCATGGTGTGGATTCACGGACATCCTCTGACAGCCCGCCTGATCAAGCAGATCCCGGAAGCAGCCGAGCAGAATCGCAAGCGCACGCAGATAGGATATGCGCTGTTGAATGAGCAATTGGCCAATCATGAATTCGTGGCCGGCGACGATTATAGCGTGGTCGATGCCGTTCTGCTGGCCAGTCTGGACTTTGCCAATGGACTGGTCGGTGTGCCTTATGATTCATCGCTGACCCATCTGAAACGGTGGCATGAAAACGTATCCGCCCGGCCAAGCGCGGAGGCTTGAGATGATCCATCTGCTGACACAGCCGAGAACGCTGTGGATCCTTTTCATTCTGTTCGTGCTCGAGACGATTGGCTTTGGCGTCGTTATGTGGATCTGGGATTTCCACATAATCGACGAGATGAGCCATCCTGAAAGCATCAGCGCCCATATTGCCGCCATGAGCGAAACCCAACGGGTCGTGCACGCCTGGATGACGGCGACCCTCGACGTCGCTTATCCGCTGACCTATGGCCCGCTCTTTGCGGGGCTCGCCTTACAAAGGTTCAAGCCGGCCTTTGCGATCCCGGCCGTCGCGGTCATTCCGACGGATCTTGCTGAAGGCTACGTCCAGGTCACGGCTTTGTTGGGCGACGACTCTCTATTGTGGATGAAGGCTTATCTGACACCGCTCAAGCTGGCTTTGTTCATTGCTGCGATGGGGATTGCCATCGCGGCGCTGGTCGTATGGTTTCGCAACAGAAAGACGAGTCCCCCTTAGCGCCGTGTCGTGATTTGCTGCGCCGTCGCGATGCTGCGAACCTGATCCGCCGCGCCGATTATGCGTCCCTCCAGCGTGATCAGCCGGCGACTGCGCGACACCACATGAGCCTCCAGGTGAAGCGACTCGTCGCGCGACAGGCTCATGAATGAAATACTGAGATGACTGGTTCGAAAGGCTTCATCCTCCTGAATGACCGTCATGGTCGCAAAGGCGAAGAGTTGATCGAACAGGGCTGCGATATAGCCGCCAAACACCGTGCCATCCTGTTGCAACAGTTCCGGTTTCGGGGTCCAGCGCTTGCGCACCCAGCCTTCGCCCCAATCATCGATCAGGCCCAATTGGAGCGTCTCTGTGACAGGCGGGACGGGATGCTTGCCCCGTTTCATATTGTCGAGCATTTCGGTCGCCCAGGTCATGGTCTCTCTCCCAAATCCCGATATGATGACGGTCGAGACGCGCGAGGAAACTCGCATCCTGGGTTTGCAAAAATGGGTTGGAAAAGTGATGGAAAAACAGCGCAGAAACCCTGAGCAATCGCGTGCAAAAGTCACCTGCGATGCGATTCTGACGGCGGCAGCTCAGGTTTTGGAGCGTGGGGGTGATGCGGCTTTCACCACCAATAGAATTGCTGAACGCGCCGGTGTCTCGATTGGATCCGTGTATCAGTATTTTGCAAATAAGGACGATATTCTGGTTGCCCTGGCCGAGCGAGAGGAAGCGACCCTGCTGACCGATAATGGCTTGAGAGATCTTTCGAGTGCACGGAGAGAGAGTGCGCTTCGACTGGGTCTGCGGTCCTATATCAACCTGTTACCAAACTGTCCGACGGCGCGGGTGAAGGCCCTCGAAACCGTGCTGGAAAGACGCGGTCCTGAAGGCGTCGCCGCAGAAACCGATCGCCGGTTTTCTGAATTCGATGCGTTCAGATCGCTTTCATCCTCCGATCGGTTTGTGCTCTCCCGGGCGATTACAGGCGTGGTGCAGTCAGCTGTTCGCGAACAACGCGCCGACCTTCATTCCCGCGCGTTCGAGGATTCGCTCGTCAGCCTGGTCCGGGGCTTTCTCAAGATGCAGGCCGGTACGGCAAGCGCGGAGCGCGGTTAGAGAGCAAGAGTATCGCGGCTCCAATGACCCCGACCAGTGCCAGTTGGACATATCGAAATGCGGGATGGCCATCATACGGCCCGGGAAAGCTCAGCAGATACAGAACTGGCACCAGTCCGGCCAGACAGGTCGCGCCAAAACGCTGGGTGCGCACACGCCAGGAGATGCCATTCGAACGACTCATCAACCGCCAACCGCCCATCAATACGATGACGCCCAGGGAAAACAGCGCAAGATAAGCCAGCTTGCAGGTCAGCGTGATCGAGAATGGCGAAATTGTTGTGAGCGTGGACGCCATCGGCCAGGCAAAGACCTGCGCGATCTTCAGTTCCCAGGTCCAGGCAATTGTCAGCAAGGCGGTCAGCCAGAAGAGCTCGATCCGGAACCGCCGAACTGAGACATTGCTCAGACCCAACTGGACCAGACCCGGTAGGGATCTCAGCACGGCAAAAGTAAGCGACCGGTCGGGCATTGCTGTCGCACCCGCCTGTTCCTTCAGGTCGCCAATAATGGCCTCGCTCAGATCCGGTCCGACCAGGAAACCGATCAATCCGTCAGCGAAGGAGGTTCGCGGCATCGTCATCAGGCCATCGCTCCTTTTGTCCAGGCCGGCAGTCCGCGCAGCATTTTGTGCAACACAGCTGATGACCGCTCAACTTGCAACTGGCCTTCCTGCGTGACGATAAAAAAACGCTTGGCCCGCCCGCCCCGCACGGCCGATGTTTCGCCCAGTCGGGACTGAACATATTGCTTCTTTTCCATTCGGTTCAGGGTGGCATAGAGGGCGCCGACAGAGACTTTTCGACCGGTGCGGTCTTCAATCTCATTGATGATCGCCACACCATAGGCCTGATCACCGAGCCGCATCAGAGCGCCCAGGACAATCAGTTCAAACTCGCCCAGAAATTTTCCCTTTGGCATTTGACAAATCCATTTTTTCTGTTTTGTAAAACAAATAAGAGGTGAGGTCAATGCGACGGTGCGCAACTGAAAAGGAAGACACATGAACTGGAAGATGAGTCTGATTTCAATCGGACTGTTCGCCGTGGCGTCCAGCCCGGCCATGGCAGAAACAGGCGGTCAAATCATGCATGATAGGATCGTCTCAGATGCCTTTGACGGCAATCGGATTGGCGTCGCATCCGAACGGGATATCCAGGTCTATCTGCCGCCTGATTATGACCAATCCGACCAGGCCTATCCGGTGGTTTACTATCTCCATTCCTTTTTCGAGGATGAGACCGCCTTGTTCGATACCTATAATGGCAAGGCCCATTTCGATGCTGCGATCGCCTCGGGAGATATAGGTCCAGTCATTGTCGTCGCCGCGGATTTCAACACGCCGACGGGCGGTGGGTTCTATACCAGCTCGCCGGTGACCGGGGACTGGTTGAGTTTCATTGCAGACGATCTGGTGGCGCATATCGATTCCACTTATCGAACCTTGCCGCAGCCAGGTGCACGCGGGATTTTTGGCCAGCATGTCGGCGCTTATGGTGCGATTCGCATCGCGTCTCGGCGGCCGGACGTGTTCGGCGTCGTCTATGGCATGCACCCGGTCGCGACCGGGCATGGCAATATCCTGATGCAGTCACGCCCCGATTGGGAGGCCATGGCGGCTGCCGAGAGCCTGGACGACATCAAGGGGAATTTCCTGAATGAGATTTTCACCATCATCTATCAGGCGAACCTTCCCAATCCGGAGCGTCCGCCGCTTTATTTCGACCCGCCCGCTACGCGGGAGGATGGTCAGCTGATTATGGATCCGGCTTTGACTGAAAAATTGCAGCAGAGCTTTTTCCTGGAGCGTCATGTCGGCGAGTATGCGGAAAACCTGAAGCGCCTTCGCGCCTTCAAGTTTGACTGGGGCCGGCATGATGGCAATCAGGACCATGTCTACTCCAATCAATTCTATTCGCGTAAGCTGAACGAGTTTGGCGTGCCGCACGAGGCCGAAGAATATAATGGCGGTTGGGATGACGGCATGTTCAATGCGGGTGGGCGGATCGAGACCGATGTCCTGCCCTTCTTCCAACGCCACCTGACCTTCGAGGAGGATCTGTCATGACATTTCGAGGATTAAACAAAACGGTTACCAGTATGCTCGTGGCGTTTGCGGCTCTGCTGCTGCCACTTCCAGCATTCGCGGGTGAGGTCACGGCGCATACCTTCCACTCCGAAACGCTGGCGCGTGATTATGCTTATATTTCTTATACACCGGAGGGATATGACGCGGGATCTGGCCGATATCCCGTCGTCTATTTGCTGCACGGATCGCTTGGCAATGAAGGCCATTGGACGGAGTTTGTCGAAGCCGAACGCATTCTCGATGACATGATGGAGTCCGGCGTGATTCCCCCCGCCATCGTGATCATGCCGGGCGCGCTGAGCTGGTGGGCAGATGGGTATAATGAACCCGCCGAGAGCGCTTTCATCCATGATCTTATGCCGCATATCGATGCGACCTGGCGGACCTTGCCGAGCGCCGAGTCCCGCGCGATAGGCGGGCTTTCGGCAGGTGGCTTCGGCACGGTGAACCTGACGATGAAACATCCTGATCTGTTCGCTGCGGCGCTGGCCTTCTCGCCCGCCTCTTATGCCGGGCTTCCACCCGAAGGCTCAACGGCCTGGACGCATCCGACATTTCACGATGAGGCCGGCAATTTCGATCCCGATCTGTGGCACAAGCTGAATTATGAATCGCTGATTTCGGCCTATATGGAACAGGAAAAAACCGTTCCGTTCTACATCAATTCCGGCGACCATGATGCGCTCGATATCGCTTATCATGGCGCCGTTCTGTATCAGCGATTGCGTGAGCATCAGCCAGAACTTGTCGAATTCCGAGTGATTGATGGTGGACATGAATGGCCGGTCTGGATCGCGACACTGCCCGAAGCGCTGAGCTTTGCATTTGAACATGTCGCCTACGAGATCCCCCCGTTTGAGGACAGCAATCCGTTTGCGCGCTTTATCGGTACCTGGACGCTCAAGGATGATGTTTTTCAACAGGTCTGGGACGGGCAAACCATAGAGACGCTGACCCTGCCCAACCACATCACCCATTGTGATGAACTCAATACCAATCACAGCTTGCTCTGCGTGGTCGATGCCGGAGACTTGAAAGGTCAGATCTACTGGACGCGCGGCGAGGGGGCCGAAACGGTCAGCCATCTCTCCCAGTTCGGCACGGCCCGGATCGGCACCGGTATTGGCGAGATGCTGGCCAATCAGACTTTGCAGCTCAAGATCTCTTTTTCCGATGAACCGGACGGGACCTATCGGGTCTATGAATATGCCTGGGTCTCAGACGATGAATATGAGCTGATGTCACGGCAGTATTCCGCAGACGGAACGCCCACCGGGAATTGGTATGGCGGCAGTTTTGTGCGCCAATCAACTGAACAATGAAGCACTAACCAAAACCGCCCGCGATCAATGTCGCGGGCGGTTTCGATCGTTAGAGGTGTGACGGCGGTTAGGCGGGCACTTTGGCGCGTGGGCCAGCCGCGATCACATCAGCATCGACATGCGCCTCATAGACTTTGAAATTCTCGACGAACATCCTGGCCAGCTTGTCGGCTTGCGCATCATAGGCGGCCTTGTCCGTCCAGGTGTCACGTGGATTGAGAATCGTGCTGTCCACACCGTCCAGCGCGGCGGGTACCATGAAGCCAAATGTCTCATCCTTGCGGAATTCTGCCGTGTTCAGCGAGCCATCCAGCGCGGCGTTCAACAAGGCGCGCGTCGCCTTGATCGGCATCCGGTGGCCAACGCCATGGGCGCCGCCCGTCCAGCCGGTTGAGACCAGCCAGCAATTGACATTATAGCGATCAATCAGCTCGCCCAGTAGCTTGCCATACTCGCTCGGGTGGCGCGGCATGAAGGGACCGCCAAAGCAGGTTGAGAAAGTGGCGGTTGGCTCTGTCACACCTTTTTCGGTACCAGCGACCTTCGCCGTGTAGCCAGACAGGAAGTGATACATGGCTTGTGCCGGCGTCAGCTTGGCAATGGGCGGCATCACACCAAACGCATCGCAGGTCAGCATGATCAGGTTCTTGGGCTGACCACAACGGCCGCTCAGAGACGCATTCTCGATCGCAGAGATCGGATAAGCGCCGCGCGAATTCTCAGCCAGCGAGTTGTCGAAGAAATCGAGCTCACGGGTTTCCGGATCCATCACGACATTCTCGAGGACCGTGCCCCACATGCTGGTCGTGGCGAAGATTTCCGGTTCATTCTCAGGCGAGAGATTGATCATCTTGGCATAGCAACCGCCTTCGAAATTGAACAAGCCGTTCTCGGACCAGCCATGTTCATCATCGCCAATCAGCGTGCGGCTCGCATCGGCTGACAGGGTCGTCTTGCCGGTGCCGGACAGGCCGAAAAAGATGGCCGCATCATTATTACCGCCATCATTGACCGAGCAATGCATCGGCATCACGCCTTTGGTTGGCAGGATATAGTTGAGGATGGTGAAGACGGATTTCTTGGTCTCGCCCGCATAAGACGTGCCGCCAATCAAAACCAGCTTCTTGGCAAAGTTCACGGCGATCACGGTGTCAGACACCGTGCCATGCTTGGCCGGATCAGCGCGGAAGCTTGGGCTGTTAATGATCGTGAACTCGTGCGCAAAGTCCTGATACTCGTCCTCGGTGGGAATCCGCAGCAAGTGGCGAATGAACAGGCTGTGCCAGGCAAACTCGTTGACGATGCGCACCGGGGCGCGGTGATCAAGATCAGCGCCGCCAAACAATTGCTGTGTGTAGAGCGTCTTGCCTTTTAGATGCGCCTGGAAGTCTTCCCACAGGGCATCGAAATGAGCTGGCGTCATCGAGGCATTATTATCCCACCAGACGGTGTTTTCTGTGGTTTCGTCGCGAACCGTGAACTTGTCCTTGGCCGAGCGGCCTGTGTGTTTGCCGGTTTTGACGAGCAAGGCCCCACCCTTTGCCACTTCGCCTTCACCGCTGCGGACAGCTTGTTCGTACAGACGTTCGCCGGTCCAGTTCTTGCGAACTTCGCCAGCTTCAATACCTAGATCTGCCAACTCTACATTCTGTTGAGACACGTTATTCTTCCCCTGAGCTTTTGCGCGTGCGTAAGTTGAACTCGGCGGAAAATTGGTCATACCACCGAAGGTGGCGATACAACTGCAAGCGTTTGGCCATTGCCACCCCCGGGCGCGAGGTAAACGCTGTCAAAACTGATAGTCAGCGCTGTCAACAAAGCTCTGCTCGCATTCTGGGCGAATTATGCCGGGATCACCCGGATTTCGGGTGAGTTATTTCAGCCAGAACCGCTCTTATTCGGGCTTTTTCCGTTTCATCACGCGCAGGAAATGCCGAATCGGTACAATCGCGCGCAAGGCGTCAGAATGTGCCGGGATCGGATCATTAAATATCTGAGCCCGGAGGATCGCTGCCGCCCAGGGCGCCCAGGTGAAACCACGCGAACCAAACCCGCCAGCAAGGAAGAGACCGGCTTTTCCGCAAGCATCAGGTGCGATTTGCCAGGCGGCCCGTTCCAGTGGCAGGCGATCAGCGATCAAGGCTGTGCGATCGGGCCACGCCCCGATCATTGGCAAACGATCTGCAGTGGTGGCGCGAACACCCGCTCTCGACATGGCCTGCTGCTTTTGAGCCTCTTGCCACCAATAAGGCGCGAGCTGTTCCAGCGATTCCTGGTTCTCGGCGCGCGCGGCTTCGCTGACCCGCGGCGTGCCGCCATCATGTTGTTCAAACGTCGCGCCCCAGAGACGTTTGTGCCCAGAGGCGACCGCGTAAGGTCCGGCTGCAATCGCGCTGGCGGGCGCATCAATCTCGGACTCCAGCCATTCAATCTGACCCAGCCGTCCGACCAGACCGAGTTCAGGCAATTGGTCCTGCATCTGCCAACCATTGGCGAGCAGTATCGCATCAAATGCGCGCCCATTCACGGTCTTCTCATCGAGGTCCAGCGTCGCTTCTGCCGCCCATTCCACCGCAATCCCTTTGAGTAAATCAGGTAGCAAGAGCGCTGGTTCAATGACGAGGCTGCCTTTGTGCAGCAGCCCGCCTTGCGGCAAGGCCTCCAGCTGCTCGAGTCCGAGTGGTGGATCGGCGAGCAGTTTCTCGAACCGCAGCCGCTCTGCCGTATCGCGGGGCCTGTGCACGGTTTCCGTCCTGGTCACTCCAGGGCGTCCCTCATAGAAAGCTTGCGCGCTCAAATAGGCGTCGATCAGAAGCCGCGCCTGAACCGTATCGGCAGCGTCCAGGCGTGGCATGACCAGGGCCAGGGGATTGCCGCTCGTCCCTTGCGCCAAGCCTGGCGCTTGATCGAACACGCTGACCTTGGCGCCGCGGTCCGTGAGCGTGGCGGCGAGGCAGGCGCCGGCAATACCGGCGCCGACAATGGCAATTTTCGGGTGGGTTGTGGGTGCCGCTTTTGGCCTTTGCGCATCAGGCTGAAAGCAGGCTTCGAGCCGCTCGCGCTTGCGGCCATGTCCGGGCTTTTTATCGACCGTGAAACCTGCATCAGCCAAGCCGCGCCGCACGGCGCCTGCGACCGTGAAGGTTGCCGCACGTGCCCCAGGAGTCGACCGTTCAGCGATTAACGGCCAGAGATCGTCACTCCACATGGCGGGGTTTTTGGCGGGGCTGAAACCATCCAGGAACCAGGCATCAGCCTTGAAGCGGGCTTGCGGCAAGGTCTGCTCGATCAAGCCGATATGAAGCGTCAGGATGATCCGCTCATCCGGCCATATGATCTGGCGCACGCCGTTCGCGCGGGTGGGCCATCGGGCGCATAACTTCTCGGCCAGTGGTGCAAGTTCGGGCCAGGGGATTAGCGCCCGTTCGATATCCTCGCGATCGAGCGGAAAGCCTTCGAAACTCACAAAATTCAGCCAGGCGTCGTCTAATCGAGTCTGCTGCCACAATTGCCATGTCGCGAGAAAATTGAGACCAGTGCCAAATCCGAGTTCGGCAATGGTCGTATTGTCCTGTTCGATCCAGGCGTCTGGCAGTCCACAGCCATTGAGAAATACCGCCCGGGTTTCCGCCAGCCCGTCTTCGACGGAATAATAAACGTCATCGACGCGCGGATCGACGGGCGTACCATCCTGTTTCCAGTACAGGTCCGGGCGCGGGGGTAATCTCATCGCGTCGCATTAGCGCCAAATTTCACGGCTTGCTAGATTTGCGCCTGTTGCTCGGTCAGGTGAACCCCGAGCGGTTTCATGATAAGACGTCGCACAGGTTTCACGAACCAGGGTGACTTTGTGAACACGCCAGATCTCAGTTTCGATCCATCTGCGTTCAGTTATCGCGCCTTTATCAGCTATTCGCGCGCCGAAACCGAAATCGTCAATGACCTGTATGCCCGGCTGACCCGGTTCCGCGCACCTTCCTCTTTGCGAAACACAAGCGGCGCTTATGGCCCGCCGCCGCGATCGTTTCGTGTATTCCTTGATCGCATGAGCATTGAAGCCGGCGGCTCGGTGCCGGATGCAATCAAACGCAAACTCGATGAGTCGGCCTTTCTTGTCGTTATCTGTTCCAAGGCAGCGCGCGACAGTTTCTGGGTGTCGGAAGAGATCAAATACTTTCTCAGCATCGCGACGGCCGATCGCATTCTGCCGGTCCTCGTGCGCGACTCGGTCGATGATCCGATTGAGAGCATTCTGCCACAGCCCTTGATCGATCTGGGCGATGAGATGCCGATCGGTGCAGACCTGATTGTCGATGGCGGCATGGTCTCGGTGCGCGACAAGATTATTGGCGGCCTGCTCGGCATTGCCCAGGATCGGATTGCGCGCGAGCAGGAACGCGCCGATCGCCGGGCGCTGCGGCGGAGATCTGTGGCGCTGGCGGCGATCTCCATCCTGTTTGTCCTGTCAACGCTTGCCGGCATCGCGGCTTGGAATGCACGCAATGATGCCCTGCTGGCGGAATCGCGTGGCTTGGCGCGGGCATCGACCGAAGCGACATCGACGCATTGGCAGCCGGATCTCGGCATGCTGCTGGCGCTCAAGGCCTTGCCGAGCCCGAAGACAGGCCTGACCATCATGAACCGTCCTTTCGAGCCGCAAGCCGCCGCAGCGCTGGCGGCGAGCGTATTCTGGCAGGGCGAGCGCCGCACGATCGGACAGCCTTCCAGCAATATCATTTATTACTCGCCCGAAATCGCGGTGTCGCACGATGGGTCCAAATGGCTGTACGGCTATGACCGGCAGATCGAAATCTGGGATAGCGCGGCGCGATCGCTCTTGCTTCAAAAGACATTGGACGAGTCGCTGGGTCTGATTGAAGCGGCGGCCTTCTCGCCGGATGGCGAGACCGTTCTGCTGGTTACGGATCCGTCCGGCTTTCTCATCATGTCTTCCGAAACCGGCGAGATTCTGAGCCAGGGTGAGACGGAGACATCGCCGTATGGCGAAGTGGAGATGTCATCGACAGGTGAGACCTTCTTCATCACGCGCAGCGGTCCTGAAATCCTGATCTATGATGACACTGACAGCGTCGAGGCGCATGTCCTGAACGGTCATACGCGACGGATCTATCAGATCGAATACAGCCCGGACGGCGGTTCAATTGTCAGCCTTGCTGGTGATCGGTCGATGCGGGTCTGGAATGCTGAGACTGGCGAGGAAACGCATCTTCTGGAAACCGAAGAGCATATGGGGTTTCGTGGTTTCGCTGTTCCGCCGGACGGCGAGGCGATTATCTCCGTGACCGACCGATTGTTGCAACGCTGGTCCCTGTCGACGACGGAAGCGACGCATCAGGACAGCCGACGAAACGGGCGCTATCGATTCGGCGATGTGACGACCTCGCCCCAAGGCGATGTATTTGCGATCACCGAAGGCGAGGATATCAGCCTTCGCTCTGTCGATGACCTGGACCGCATTCATATCCTGGAAGGCCATCGCGATCAGGTGGCGCACCTGGCCTTCAGCCTGGATGGACGGGTCCTGGCCTCGACTTCGCTGGATCACACCGCGCGGCTCTGGGATACAAGGTCAGGCAAGGAGATCGCCCGCTTCGTGCATCCCGACCGCCCCTTCGAAAAGGTCTACTTCACACAGGATGGCGTGATTGCTGCGGGCCGGGATGAGGCGGCCTATTATTGGCGACTGCCCGCCATCTTGCCCGCGACGAACCTGCTGGCGCACGAGGATTCCGTTCAGACCATTTCCTACAATACCGATGGCACAAAACTGGTCAGCGCTGCGGCTGACTTCAAAGTCAATGTCTGGGACGTGCGCGCGGCCACGCTTGAGCGCACGCTTGGGGGCACCAATACACATGGCTGGATTGTTGAAGGGGCAAGGTTTGATCCATCCGGGACTCGCATTCTGAGTTTTAGTGAAGACGACTTCGCGGCATTCTGGGACGTGGCGACCGGTGAGCTGCTCTGGTCGATCAGCGCCGAAGGCATCATGCGCGATGGTGCGTTCAGTCCAGATGGAACCTATGTCGCGCTCGCCTCTGCGGATGGGTCGGTCGGCGTCCTGTTTGCCGACACGGGCGAAGTAAAGTTTCAGTCTGAAGTCCATGAAGGCGGTGCGCGCGGTGTTGCCTTCTCGCCAGATGGTCACGAATTGATGAGCCGTGGTGCGGATGGTAAAATCCGGTTCTGGGATGTCGAGACAGGAACAGAGCGGCTGCGGATAGATGCGCATGGTTTGAGCGTCACCACAGCGAGCTATAGTCCGGACGGACGCTGGCTGGTGTCTGGATCGGGCAGTGGCGGCGATGGCGTGGCCATGGTGTTCGATGTGGCGACGGGTGAAACAGTCGCGCGGCTTTACCCGCATAATGAAGTTGTCCGGCAGGCGGTCTTCACCGCAGACGGTACGCGCGTGCTGACCGCTGCAGGAGACGGGTATGCCAGGCTTTGGGACATTGAAACAGAATCCGTCGTGACATCGGTCAGCAGTGATCAGCGCGACTTGTCGGATGTGGCGATCAGCCCTGATGGGCAGCGCTTTGTCACCGTGGCGTTTCAAAGTGACGGTCCGAGCGCTGTCTTGTGGGATATGGAATCGGGCCAGCGGCTGGCTGATTATTTCGGACAGAGTTCAACTGTCCTGGATGTCGAGTTTGCACCGACCGCGCCGGGTGAGCCTATGCAGTTCGCGACGGCGAGCTATGAAGGTGCTGTCGAAATCTGGATGGCGCCGCTGCCAAGCAATTCAGAGAATCTGATCGAAACGGCTTGTGGTATCCTGCAACCGCTCAACCGATCGATTTCGCGCCAGGAGGCCTTGCAATACGGATTGGACTGGCCTGTCGAAGCACCATGCTGACGATCGAGGAAGTTATACTCCCCCAACGCCTACACATCTTCGCAGTCCGCTAGCGCGCTTCAAGCTGCCGCTGTTCATCAACCCAGGCCGGGTCAACGTTCAGCTTTTTGCTCATCTTGTCCTCGCTCGTGATCATCCGCCAGAACGGACTGACCTCGGACACCTGCTTGCCGTCGGCAATATCTTCCAGGGCCGCTTCAGCGACCATGCGGACAAAGATCGAGGTCGACATCGGGCAGGTGCCGGTGCAGCCTTCGCGGGCGGCGAGTTCATCGCGCATGTCCGGTATCGTTCGTGTTTCGCCATGCGGGATGTCGCGAATATAGGCGTCTACGATAAGCGGCGTCGCCACCAGCATGGTCTGGCCCGGCTGCATCCCGGCCCAGGCCTTGTCCATGACCACTTTCTTGATGCTCTTCTTGCGCGCGAGCTTCTCGCGGGCCGTTGCTTTTGCCATAGCTTCCTCCGTCTGCGTCCCCAAACCTATATGCGCTTACTGACAGAGGCTGTCAGTAAAAACCCGAAGGCCATACAGATTCCGGATAAGTGATTTCTCGGTCATCAGCATGGTCGCAGCGCTGCACGACACTATCTCTAGTTCGGAGCCAGGAGACTGAGATGTCAGATATTCAAATTACCCGCGAAGATGCTGCGAATGGCGGCCGTTATGTTACTGTCGTTGATGGCCATGAGGCGGAGATGACCTATTCCCGTGCCGGCACCTCGCGCATCATCATTGATCATACCGGGGTCCCGGAAGCCTTGAAAGGGCGCGGCGTCGGCAAGCGATTGGTCGAAGCCGCCGTCAAGGATGCCCGCGCTGAAGGGTTCAAGATTATTCCGCTTTGCCCTTTTGCCAAGGCGACGCTGGACCGAACGCCGGAATGGCAGGATGTGGTGCAATAGCGAGACTTGCCTTTGATGGCTTTTTCCCTGACCGTAAGGGGGAGGGAGAGAGCTATGAAAAACGTCTATCTGATTGCGTCAGCTGCGATTGTGCTGGGGGCCTGCTGGGGTGCGCCGCCGAATGAGAAGATCCTGACCCAACAGTGCTTTGATCTGTTCGACGGGGATGCGCGGACGGTAGGCATGGTTGCAAATGACGCGAAATCCGATCTCGATAGTTTCTGCGCCTGCTATGGCGCCAAGGTGGTTGGAACGCCTGAATTGATCGACTTGCACAAGGATATCCTGGTCGCGATGAATGAGGCGAAAGGCGAGGGGAATAATGTCGAAGCCGCCGCTGAACAGGTTGAAGCCATGACGCAGGATGGTCGGATCGACACGTTCAATGAAGATGATCTCGACGCCCTCGGTGACTATTTCAGAGACCTGACCGTCGATATGTCTGGCGCGGATGGAAGCTGTCCGGTCTGATCAGACCGGGTCTGGTTGATACTCAAACGGCTTCAGCTGTTCGACAACGTCCTTGATCGGGCGCATTGGGCGCCCATCCGCATGAATCATCACCGCGGTGATACGGCCTTCAGCGATCACGTCTTCGCCGCGCAAGCAGGTTTGGTTAAAATACATCCGCACGCCTTTGACGCCCAGGCTGCGGGTGCGGATGGTCAGCAGATCGTCGACCTTGGCGGCTTTCTTATAGTCGACTTCAACATTGGTCAGGGTGAACGCGGCGGGCGTCTCCCGCGCCAGCAGGTTTTGATGGCTGACCCCGGCATCCCGCAGGAAGTCTGAGCGGCCACGCTCAAAGAAGCGGAGATAGTTGGCGTGATAGACCATGCCTGTGAAATCGGTGTCTTCATAATAGACGCGAATGTTCAGCCAGTGCTGGCCCTGCGCGTCAAAGGGGGGCGGAAGCGTTGTCATCTATCCGTGCTAGCAATTTGCGCCCTGACAACGCTAGTGCCGGAAGTGACGCATGCCGGTCAGCACCATGGCAAGCCCCGCTTCGTCCGCGGCCGCGATAACCGCATCATCCCGAATGGAACCGCCCGGTTGAATAATCGCGCTGGCGCCCGCAGCGGCCGCCGCCAGCATGCCGTCCGGGAATGGAAAGAACGCGTCTGAAGCGGCGACACATTCAGTCGTCCGCAGCGTTTCAAAGCCTTCTTTTTCTTTTGCATCTTCGGCTTTACGGGCGGCGATGCGGGCGGAATCGATCCGGCTCATCTGGCCCGCCCCGATGCCGACCGTGGCTCGATCCTTGGCGTAGACAATTGTGTTCGATTTTACGTGTTTGGCGACGCGCCAGGCGAAGAGCAGATCCTCCAGTTGCGCATCGGTCGGGGCGCGTTTGGTCACCACTTTCAGGTCGCCTTTATCAATCCGGCCAAAATCACGGTCCTGAACCAGGATGCCCCCGGCCACCGTTTTGGCAAACGTTCCTGGCGCCGCCGGATCCGGCAGGCCGTCAGTGAGCAAGAGACGCAGATTTTTCTTTTTCTTGAACAATTCGATCGCGGCCTCGTCGGCGCCTGGGGCGATCACGACTTCGGTAAAGATGGATGTGATCTCCGCCGCCGTCGCTTCGTCGAGCGGGCGGTTCAGGGCGACAATGCCGCCAAAGGCCGAGGTGGAATCGCAAGCAAGGGCCTCGCGATAGGCTTCGATCACCGAATCGCCCAGCGCCACCCCACATGGATTGGCGTGCTTGATAATGGCGACCGCCGGCGTTTCATCGCCGAGCTCACCAATCAGTTCATAGGCCGCGTCCGTGTCGTTGATATTGTTGTAGGACAGCGCTTTGCCCTGGATCTGGCGCGCTGTGGCCACGCCAGGGCGGTTTTCGCCAGTGACGTAGAAGGCGGCATTCTGGTGAGGGTTCTCGCCATAGCGCAGCTTCTCATTCAGCTTACCGCCCAGGCCGAGCCAGTCCGGCGCGCGCTCGCCGAGTTGCGCGGCATACCAGCTGGATATGGCCGCATCATAAGCGGCCGTCCGCGCATACGTTTTCATCGCCAGTTTGCGCGACGTGTCAGATGAAACGCGGCCGCCTGTGCTCGCCATTTCGGCCAGCACTGCGTCGAGATCACCGCCATCGGTACAGACCGAAACAGAATCGCCATTCTTGGCCGCCGCGCGCAACATGGCCGGGCCGCCAATATCGATATTCTCGATACAGTCCTCAAAGCCGGCGCCGGAGGCGACTGTGGCTTCGAACGGGTAGAGATTGATATAGACCAGATCGATGGCCTCGATGCCGTGCTTGTCCGCATCGGCCTGATGCGAAGCATTGTCGCGCAGATAAAGCAGGCCGCCATGCACGGCAGGGTGCAGCGTCTTCACGCGCCCATCCATCATTTCCGGGTATCCGGTCAGATCAGCCACGTCCTTGACCGCCAGCCCGGCGTCTTTCAGCGCGCGAGACGTGCCGCCTGTCGAGACCAGTTCGACCCCAAACCCGACCAGGGCCTGGGCCCGCTCGACCAGTCCCTCCTTGTCAGAAACAGAGATCAGGGCACGGCGAATTTTGGTCGATTGGGTCATGTTGCGACTTTCAGGCAGATTGGCAGGCAGATAGGACTGAACACGCTCGCCCGCGTATCACGAGTCCCGTCGCCGTCAACGCGTCTGAGTCACCCGTTCATCGCAAATATGTGGATTATAAGCCGGGACCAATTGCCCAAGGATTTGCAAAGCATCTCTTGAGTGGCGATTGGCGGCCGCTTCCAACATCGTGGCCAATTGCGTTCTGAATTCCAGTGGCTCGGCATTTCGAGACCGCGGTGTGACCTTGTTGAGACCATCGACTCCCGTCGTCATCAGGCGTTCATCGGCATAAGTCAGTTCTTCATGCAGTTTTTCGCCCGGGCGTAGTCCGGTCGTTTTGATCTTGATTTCCTGATACGGCACCATGCCCTTCATGCGGATCATGGCCTCGGCCAGTTTCCGAATGCGGATCGGTTCACCCATATCGAGCACATAAAGTGAGGCTTCGCCGGGCTTGCCATTGTGCGCCGCGCCCTGCAGCACCAGCGACGCAGCCTCTTCGACCGTCATGAAATAGCGAGAGACCTGATCATCCGTGAGGGTGAGCGGCCCACCGGCCGCAATCTGTCGCTCAAACAGGGGGACGACCGATCCGGATGATCCGAGCACATTGCCAAAACGGACCATCGAGACAGCCAAAGACGTGTTCTTGGCGCGATAAGCAAGCGCCAGTTCAGCCAGACGTTTGGTCGCGCCCATGACATTGTCCGGATCGACCGCCTTGTCTGTCGAAATGAAGACGAACCGTTCGAGTTCACACTCAATGGCGACCTCTATTGCGTTCACGGCGCCGCCGACATTGGTCAGAATCGCCTCGCAGGGATTGAGTTCCATCAGGGGGACATGTTTCAGCGCTGCAGCATGGATCAGGATATCCGGCTTGGCCTCTCGTACGGCTTCGCGCAATCGCGTCTTGTCCCGGACATCGCCGATTTGCGCGTCTGAATCGAAGTCCGGAAAGTGTTCGCGGAGGGTCAGATCTATCTCGTATAGGTTGAATTCCGACGCGTCATAGAGTGTCAGGTGTGATGCCCCCAGAGCGGCACACTGTTCCGCCAATTGCGACCCGATTGTGCCACCCGCTCCTGTCACAAATACGCGTTTTCCCGTCAGGAGATTTCGGACCGGTTGATCGTCCAGATTTCGCTGGGGGCGGGCGAGCAGGTCTGTCGGACGAACGCGTTGCAGATGCAATCCTTCGCGATCGAGGCCAAGCGCCATCACCTGAGATCCATGCTGCGTCGCCGTTTTCAATACAGCGTTCATGGTTTCGTTGGTGCGCACCGAGCCCGCGACGGCCACCCAAGGCGTTGCGCCATAGCGGACCGCTAGCAAGTCCAGCATTTTTCCCAACTCGCTAAGGCCGCCAAAGACGGTCGCGCCACGTATCGCGCGTCCTGGCTCTGCGCCATCTGCTTCGATCAGGCCGAGAATTCGGACCGGAGCTCCGCCTTTTGTGAATTGAAGATCGCGCAGCACGTCAGCTGCTTCAGAGGCATTCGCTACGAGTATTGCCGCTGGCGCATCTGCGCGCACACTGCGAAAGATCTGGAAGGGGCGCCGGGTCGAGCGCGAAAGCGCCACCATGCGGCCAAGGAATAAGAGCGCGATCCAAATTGCCACCGCAATTGGCAGGCTCAAGCGTGGGAAACCGATCAGTCGATTCCAGATAAACATCAGTGGAAGAAAGATCAAGGCGGTTAGCCCGACAGCTTGAATCACGCGCATCGCGTCAGGCCAGCCAGAGTGGCGCCAAACCTGTCTTTGGACCTTCAGAACAAGAAATGAAATGATCGCCGCGATGGCAAATGCCGCCGCCGCTGTGGTGGCGGTCAGGAAAGCTGAATAGGGGGCTCCGCTGGTCGCAATCCAGCGGATATAGATCGCTGCCATCATCGCGACAAAGGCCGCGCCCACGTCAAACCCGAGGGTGAGCGCCATGGCACGTTTGGCTTCGATCTCTGGCTTCATACTCTACCAACTTTCAAAAACGCCCAACGAATGCAATTCGGAGGCGATGACCCGTCACTATTTGGACTGGCTTTTCCACTTAAGACGATTTGCTCACTTCTTTCAATTATTCCTCTCCCCAAATAAATCGTCTCTTCAAGCTTCGCTTTTGCATGACTAGACTTGAAGCGCCACTTCACGCCAAGTTCGCTTTGCAGCATGATCGCTTCCCCAGTCATGATGGCAGTTACCGTCGGATGCAAATGAAACCTTAGTGCATAAACGATTGGGGCCTCGTCTTCCGTCGCTCCGGCTGATACAGGGCGTGCGAGAGAATCTTCTCCAGTCAATCGCCGACCGTCGCCAGACATGAATAACCGTCGGCGATGCAGCAGGCCGAATTCGCGCTTATACCCTCCATGTTGGGCATCCAGCCAGATTTCGGAATCTTCTTCCAGACGTTTGGCTGAAATCCCTTCAGGACCGAGCGGGTATTGCAATCGCGTATCTTCGTTCGTCGAGAAACGCGACGAATCGACTTCGCCCAGGATCAGCGTGGAGTGGGCACCCGTACGCCGGACGGCTGCCCGAAACGCGATGTCGATTTCAGGGCTGCATGCGCAGGATGTGACCAGCCGCGCGGGGCCGTCATGGAGTTCGAAGCCGAGGGCGCCGGCATGCGCCTTGTCGCCAAAAGGCGGTTCCGGGGCAGCGCCAGCATCCAGGACCAGAACCGTCGACCCTTTTTCAAGCTTGTGGAAACCGGATTTTGGTGCGACTGAAAATCGCCGCGGCGGCGTCGCCATGTGCGCCAGCACTGCGTCGACAGCTTCGGGCCAGCGTTCATCACCATCATGAAACGGCATCAGGGCGTCATCGCCCGTTTTGAAGAAGGACACCATGCCGCCAATGCGGGCAATCCACCGGGTCAGAAATTCCGGGACTTCGCGATCGCTGCGTGAGAGCAGATCATGAATGGTGATCAGATCTGCCAGACAGCTCAGCGCGCGTGCCGGGGAGCGACTGACATGACCGCCATCCGGCAGGAATTGCGCCGTACACTCGCTGTCGAGCCGCATTTCCGCATCGTCCAACCCCTTGCCACGGCCGAGGCAGAGGGCATGGGCGACGGCGAGCGTACACCCTCGCCAGCGCGCTTTTGGTTCCAGTTCACTATCCACCAGAGCCAGAACATGCCGGGCCTGCCTCCCCAGCGCTTCCAGACGATGCTCGCGGATCTCCTCATCCCCGGTTTCGAACAGGGCCGCGCCGCAGCGCATCCAGTTCCAGACGCGATCAGCGGCGCAGCCTGTGCGCCACGTAAAGCCGTCAAATCGGCCGAAATTCTCGATCCAGTCATCGACCAGATAGCGGGCGCGATCGGCACCAGCTTCGCCCTGGGTGAATAAATCCGCCAGCCAGTCAAAGCGATGCAGGCGATTGGCATAATGCCGGGATGGCATGGCGCTGTTCCAGGGCGCGGCGCCATCCTCGATTTCGAGCCGATCCATGCCGATCCGCCAGACCCCGCGCATCAGCATCTCGCCGCGCAAATCATCGGGCGGAATGATCTGGCGCATGTGCAGCCCGAACCCGTCCGGTGTCGTGCCGGCGATCCGCATGCGATGGACGGCCGAGACCTTGGCGTCTTCGCCCGGGCGTCCGGCAAACCGATCCCACACGGCAGCGTCTTCAGCGTCGCTGCGCTTGGCTTTCAGGGTTTCGGAAGACTTTGGTTCGCCCATGCTTCGTCCCGAAGGTTAAATGGTCGCTCCGGCGCGTAGCGCGGAAATGTTGCTGGCATAATGATCGGGCCCGCCACGGAAAACCGCCGACCCGGCAACGATGGCTGTCACGCCCGCTGAAATCGCTTTCGGGGCCGTTTCCGGGTTCAGACCGCCATCAACTTCGAGAATGATTTTGCGCCCCGTCTGATCGATTTTCTGGCGCAGGATTTCGATCTTGCGCAATTGGCTGTCGATAAAACTCTGCCCGCCAAAGCCGGGATTGACGGACATGACCAGAATAAGATCGATATCATCGATGACCGGATCGACGACTTCAGCCGGCGTCCCGGGATTCAAGGCAATGCCAGGTTTCATGCCTGCGGCACGGATCGCTTGCAGGGTGCGGTGCAGGTGCGGCCCGGACTCTGGATGAACGGTCAGAATATTCGCCCCGGCCTTGGCGAAATCGCCAATGAAGGGGTCCACCGGCGCAATCATGAGATGCACGTCAAATGGCTTGTCCGAGTGCGGTCGGAGCTTCTCGATGACGGGAGGCCCAAAGGTCAGGTTCGGCACGAAATGGCCATCCATCACGTCGACATGAATCATGTCGGCGCCAGCATCATCGATTCGGCGGATTTCTGCGCCGAGTTCTGCAAAGTCCGCCGAGAGAATCGACGGCGAAATTAACACCTCACTCATGCTGCAGGCCTAAAACGTAACCGCCGCCAGCACAAGGCTGACGGCGGCCGACGCTGCTGTAATTCAGCGATCGCGATATTAGTAGGCCGGTGCGTATTGAATCGGCACCACATAGGCGCCATCCGGACGGAACTCGACGTTCACAGGCTGGCCAGGCTGAATGTTGGCATCCGCGGGCTGAATGAAGGCTTTTACGTTGCCATCATCAAACTGGACCGTGATGGCCACGCCCTGTTGGGTGCCAGCGGCCGAACCGATCATGTTGCCAGCGATGCCGCCCAGAACCGCGCCACCAATGGCACCAGCGGTGTTGGCTTTGTCGCCACCGCCAAGTTCGGATCCAGCGATACCACCGAGCACAGCTCCGGTCGCCGTACCGATGATCGAGCGATCAGGTTTGATTGTAACGGCGCGCGTGCTCGTCACCACACCCGGCTTTACGGTGATCGCATAGCCAACATCACCTGGACGGACTGTGTTGGCGCTGGAGCCGGTTTGGCAGCCCGCAACAGCGAGGCTCATCGCAACAATGGCGCCTGCGAAAAGTTTGGTCGGTGCCTGAATGGCAGAAACAGTATGTGTCATTTGGGTGTGCTCCTTCCGCACGATAATAATCTGGCGAGAGTGTGCCGCAGATCAGGTGAACTCCCTATGAACCCGAAAAGGCATCATTGGGGCAAAATGGTCTGTTTTCATGACAATTTTGTCAGGATTCACGCTTCAGGCGCGCGATATAGAAGGCATCATGCCCGAATTCACCATTGGGTAGGGTTAATACATCCCCAAGCGTCGTCAGACCGGCCTCGAAACTGGGAATTTCGCTGGGGTCGATCGGATCGCGTTTCGCGGGCACGGTTTTCAAGACCTCATTGACCACGTCCACGCCTTCGTGCGGGAATGGCGAACAGACGCAATAAATCAATTGGCCGCCGGGTTTCAGCATGTTCAGGCTGGATTCCAGCAAGCGTGTCTGGATGCCGGGAAACCGGGTCACATCTTCCAATGATTTGATCCAGGCCCCTTCGGGGTGACGTCGCAGTGTGCCGAGCGCGGAACAGGGCGCGTCGAGCAGGATCTTGTCGACCGGGGTGGGCGGTGACCAGGTCGTGGCGTCTGCCGTGACGACCTCCACCTGTCCCTTGAATCCTGTCCGCCACAGGTTTTGCTTGAGTCGTTTCAGGCGCGGTTTGGACCGATCGATTGCGGTCACAGACGCGCCTGTTGCTGCCAGCTGCAGCGTCTTGCCCCCCGGCGCCGCGCAAATGTCCAAAACGCTGTCACCCGTGCCCGCCTTGAGCAGCCGCGCTGGCAGCGTGGCAGCCACATCCTGCACCCACCATTCGCCGGCTTCGAAGCCAGGAATGGACTCAATCGCGGCGGAGTCGATCTTGACCGAATACCCGGCCACCACGTCGCCTGAGACAGAGCCGGCCAAAGCCGTTGCATCACCGTGTTTGGGGGTGAGATAGGTCTCCGGTTGTTTCGTCTGCGCCGTGGCCAGCACTGCCGCAGCTTTGGCGCCAAGTCCCTGAATCGCGAGTGTGCGGAGCCAGTCGGGCCAAAGCGAGTCCATCGGGGCAGCGTCGAAGGCCTCGCGATTGGCCACGACCTTGCGCAAGACCGCATTCAGAAATCCCGTGGCCCGTTGCGCGCGCGGCCACAGTTTGGCGGCTGATACCGTCTCGCCAACCACTGCATGGTCGGGGGTCTCCAGCAGCCAGGCCTGCGCTGCGCCGATCCGCAACAAGGCGCGTGAAGGTGGCGGCGCTGTCTCCAGAGGGCGGTCCAGGAAGGGCGCCAGGCCGAGATCTATGCGTCCCAGCTGTCGCAAGGCGGCGCTCGCCATAGCTCGGGCAAATCCGCGGTCGGAACCGCTGAGGCTGTCAAACGTTTCTGATTGTGAGAGCGTCTCGTCCAGCGTACGGCGCTCTTCCAGCACCGTCATGATCAATTGGGCTGCCGCGAGTCGCGCTTTGGCGCCGCTCACCCCCAGGGTCCTGCGGCACGGCGCGGCTGCACACTGGTCGGTTCCACGCCCATTTCAGCTGCCAGACGGCGCAGCGATTCAATGCGGTTCTGGGTGGCCGGATGCGTCGAGAACAGACTGTCGCCGCGACGACCCGCCAGCGGGTTCATGATATACATGTGCGCCATGGCCGGGTTTTGTTCGGCCCGCCGATTAATGGTTGCGCGCGCGCCGCGATCGATCTTAGCGAGCGCTGAGGCGAGCCAGAGCGGGTTGCCGCAAATCTCGGCGCCGCGCTTGTCAGCTTCATACTCGCGAGATCGACTGATCGCCATTTGCACCAGACCCGCTGCCATGGGCGCGAAGATCATGATAGCGATGCCGGTAATCAGACCACCGCGTTCGCGATTGGTGAAGAAGAGGGCGAAATTGGCCAGCATGCCAATCGCACCCGCAATCGTCGCCGTTACCGTCATGGTCAGCGTGTCGCGGTTCTGCACATGGGCAAGTTCATGTGCCATCACACCTGCGGTTTCCTCACGCGATAAAAGATTGAGCAGGCCCGTGGTCGCTGCGACGGCCGCGTTCTGAGGATTGCGACCGGTGGCGAACGCGTTCGGCTGTTCGGTTTCGATAATGTAGATTTTCGGCTCAGGCATGCCGGCCGAGTTTGCCAGCGCCTTGGTGTCATTGACAAAAGTACGGATCACGGGACTGCGATCCTGATCGTCCACTTGCCGCGCGCCCTGCATGCGCAAGACAATCTTGTCCGCGTTCCAGTAGGAGAACAGGTTCAGCCCGCCGGCAATGACAAAGGCAATGCCCATTCCCATGGCGCCACCAACCAGATATCCCACTGCCATGAACAAGGCTGTCAAAGCAGCGAGTAGCATAAAGGTTTTGGCGGTCCCCATTTCAGGCGGCTCCTTGCACGTGACGGTTGAAGGATTAGGTTTTGACTTGGAAGATATAGAGTTTGGTTAATAGATCCGGGAGTCTCATTTATGATAGATGACAAAAAGATCACAGAGCGAAAATTGCCTCCCGCTGCGGAACGCGCGCTGGCGGAGGCTGCGGAACGTCGCGCCGAACAAGAAGCCAAGGAACAGGAACTGGACGAACAGCGCGCCTCTGAAAAGGGCGGCCCTAAAGAGGAACGCGTCCGTTTCGGTGATTGGGAGAAAGCCGGCCGAGCGGTTGATTTCTAGGCGCTGAACGCGTCGTCGAAACGGCGCTCAATTCGCAAAAAAAGCTGTGCACAAATTCCGCTGTTGACTCGAACTCCAATATGTAATTAAGTAATTACATGATTACTAATGATGATATGGATCTGGTCTTTCACGCCTTGGCGCATCAGACGCGCCGACGCATCCTGGATCTGGTGCGCGACAAACCGGGACAAGGCGTGGGCGAGCTCGCCAAGGCGTTTGATGTCAGCCGCATTGCGATCATGAATCATCTGAAAGTGCTGGAAGAGGCCGGGCTTCTGATCAGCCAGAAGGATGGCCGCACGCGCCGTCTTTATCTCAATGCCATGCCGATCCAGGCCATTCATGAGCGCTGGATAGATGCCTTTAGCGAAGCCTGGGCTGACCGGCTGAGCTTTATCAAACAAGCGGCGGAACAGGTCGCCAAATCAAACACCCGAAATAAACAGGACGAGGGAAATGACTGACACACCGAATTATGCAGAAAAATCGATTCACCGGACCTTTATCGCGGCGCCGATCGAAACGGTCTGGTCAATCCTGGTCGCCACGGACAAGCCGCTGCCCTTTTTCTTTGGCAGTATTTGCGACACGCGGGATGGGCTCAAGCCAGGTGTGAAAATGCGTATGGTGCATCCCAATCGAAAGATTGCGATGGTGGTTGGCGACGTGCTCGCGTTCGAACCGCCGCGCCTTTACAGTCACACATTCAAGATGACCAATCTCAAGGATGAGCCGTGCAAGGTGACCTATGAATTGCGTGAGAAGGATGGCGGTACCGAATTTGATCTGATCATCGAGAATGCGATCGAAGGCAGCGATCTGCACAAGCAGATGATTGGTGGTCAGGTTTTCATCGCCAAGAATTTGAAGAAGTTGGCGGAAACCGGTCGCCCGGCCTTTAGCGGCACCATGGTGACCGTGATGACACCGTTGATGGGCCTGATGGCCAAGAAAGAACAGAAGATCGAGAACTGGCCGCTGGAAGATGATGCGGCCCTGAAATTGGTGAAGGAGGGATAGAGATGGCAAAGTCTCCGGAAGAACTGGCGCAGACCATGATCGATAACTTGCCGGACAAAACAGGCCGGTCACTGCCTGAATGGCAAACGCTCGTCGCGTCCAGCGGTGCCGCCAAACATGGCGAGATCATGAAACTGCTGAAAGGTGAGCATGGCGTCTCGCACGGATTTGCCAATCTGATTGCGCAAAAGTGCATCGGCAATCTGGATGTCAGCGATGATGATCTGGTCGCCAATCAGTATAAGGGCAAGGAGTCGCTGAAGCCGATACATGATGCGATTGTCGACTATGTATCGACCTATGGCGGTGAGCTCGAAATCTCACCCAAGAAGACCAGTGTCAGCCTGCGCCGCAAGAAACAGTTTGCGCTCATTCAGCCGAGTACCAAGACGCGGATCGATCTTGGCATCAATCTGAAAGGCGTTGCGCCCGAGGGGCGTCTGGAAGCGATGAGCGGCATGTGCACGCACAAGGTCAGACTGACCCAGCTTGATGAGTTTGATGGCGATGTGAAAAGCTGGCTCGATCAGGCGTTCGAGCGTGCGGGCTAATTCGCGGAAGATTGTCGGCGCTGGCCGGGCGCCCGGTCATCGCGGCGGCGTTCCAGAATTTCATCGGCAGGATTGCGGCGCCCATCGCCGCGCTGTCGCGGTGCCTTGAGGTCTGCGACGATAATGTCGCCCGAAGACTCGTCCGCATAGTCGGTGCCGAGATTGACGATAACGGTTGTGAACTCGTCCAGATCGACCCGGCGATCGAGATTGGGGTCGAAGCGAAACGGATTGGCCAGGCTGTCATCCCGGGTTGGCAGGCTGGCCGCCCAATCCTGTTGTTCAAGGGCGGTCAGATAGCCATCGCCATTCTTGTCCGCTTTTTGAAACGCGATCGGGATGCCGGCATCGATTTCAAACTGACTGATGCGGCCATCCTCATTGCTGTCAAAGGTCAGTAAGAGGCCGGCGCCAGGTTTCAGGCGATCCGCCTGGGCGCGTTGGCGGGCATCCGGTGACCGGACTTCTCCCTGTCCGGGTAGGCGCACAATTTCGTCTTCATCCACGGCTTGGGCATGGGCTGAAAAGGACAAGCCAAGGGCCGCCAGGCTGGCGAGAGATACGGTTCGAATCATGGTGTCTCCACTCTACGCGTCTTCTTTATATAGCCGACACGAAGATGAATGCCACATGACGAATGTGTCAGTCGGTCCGGGAGATCAAATCCTTGCGCGCCAGATAGGTCAGATCACCTTGCGTGGCGATGGCTTCATAATCCTGCAGGATCGGCGCGATTCGATCGTCGCTCACAACCAGATCATGCCATTGACGAGAGGCCTTATCCAGAACGATGAGATCCGGTCTGATGCGGGCCATATGTGCGGCTTTATTGTCCAGTTCAGCCGAGAGGTGGCCTTCCAGACGAGCCCGATGCTCGTCTGATGATTGGCCTATATGGGCTGCTGCGATCGCGCCGACAAAATCATGCGGGTCCCGTTCGCGCCAGTCGGCCTGCAGGCGTTTTGCGATCGGAATCGTGACATTATTATCTGGCGACACGAAAACGATGCTAGGCTCTGATTTAAGAAGGGTAACCTGTTCGGGTATCTGATTTGGCCGCACATCCTTTAGCGAAAGCGTCACCATTATGACCAGCAATCCGCCAATCATGATGAGCCGACGTCGGATCAACGAAGCGGATGACGCTGAGGCCGGGTCGGAGAAGGCTTGAATTGCCAATGCGACGAAAGCCGAAATGGACGCTGGCAGCAGATGGTACATCCACCCTTTGCCCATGACAAAGTACGCTGCCGTGAATCCGAGTGCCGCGAGATAAAGCACGCTCACCAGCGGACTTGTCTTGTCGCGCGTGGTACCAATCCAAACGCTCGCCAGGATCGGGAGCACGACGCTGAGGGTCACAAGTGGTACCAGAGCTGTAATCGGTGCGCGTTTCAGCAAGTAGACATCAACTGCGATGGGAACCATCGTCGTGAAGAATTCTGGATGAAGCAGATAGATGCTCGCGCCATAGAAGAGCACGAGCGCTGCGATCGCCAGGGCTTCGGGCACGAATAGATAGCGGAGGTCCTTGCGCTGCCAGGCAAGCCAACAAAGCGGAAGGCCCAGCCCGATCGAATAATGCGGCTTCAGGATGACCAGCATTGCCGCCATGCTGCCAACGATAAGGGCGAATAGGAGTTTGGGCTTATAGCCCGTTTGCAGCCTGGCGCCGATCAAACCCAAGAAGGGCAGAGCCGCAATGACGCAGAAATGCTCGCGTTGCGCGAATTGAGTTGGGATAAGCAAGAAACAGAGACCGCCAATCACCCACAGCGTGGTCCGCCGCAACGGCGCCTCGAGTGACAAGCCTTCTCGCAGAATTGTGTTCAGCGCAAACAGGCTGGTACTCAGCACGACCGTCAATCCAATGCCGAGCCATATATATGCATCAGCACCCGTAACTCGTTCGAGGTAAGCGTAGGGAAGGTAAAGCCAGACGGAGAAAGGCGGATTGATATCGCGAACCTCGACATAAAGGGTTTCGCCATGGAGCACGCGCTCACCGATCATAAGCAATGTCGTGATATCGACAAAGTCCGGACCAAACCGCATCAGATACGCTGCGCTAAGTGCGGCGGCCGCGACAAAGGCAATTGCGATCGTCCAGGCTTCGCGTGACGCGTGAAACAGGCCGATCCGCGGGACTGAAATTCTACCGATCATGGCCGTGCACAAAGCACATAGGTCTTAAAAACAAATGTAGGTTCAAGAATCTGAACCATGGATCTGACAAGATTGAACTTTTGGAAAGGTCGCGGTTCAGCGCTTGCCAGACGCCGGCAAATTGCTGAAACTCTTGTCATAAGAAACATAAGGGGAGGAAACGTGTGCTGAAACATGTCCTGATTGGAGCGTCCGCAATCGCGCTATTAACTGCGTGTGGCTCTGGAAGCGATCCGGCGCAAACGGAAGAAACGCAAGCCGAAAGCCAAACACCGGAAATGATGGATGCAGACACGCTGCAAGCCTTGCTGATCGGTGTCGAAGAAGGCGGCGTGGTTGAATTGCCTGAGGGCACGATCCAGCTGGTCGATGGCCTGTCCCTTGATGTGGGCAGCGTCACACTGCGCGGTGCCGGACAGGACAAAACCATTCTTGATTTCTCCGGACAGACCGGGGCAGGCGAAGGTCTGCTGGTCACCTCTGACGATGTCATCATTGAAGGCTTCACCATGCGCGACACGAAAGGCGACGGGATCAAGTCGAAAGGCGCTGATCGCATCACCTATCGTGACCTGACGATTGAGTGGACCGGCGGGCCGGATGAAGCCAATGGCGCCTATGGCGTTTATCCCGTTGAGAGCACGGATGTGCTGGTCGAGCGGGTCACGGTGCGCGGCGCTTCGGATGCGGGCATCTATGTCGGGCAGTCGGACAATATCATAGTGCGCGACAGCCTGGCTGAGTTCAATGTCGCTGGCATCGAGATCGAGAATTCAACGCGCGCCGATGTCTATAATAATACGGTGACGAACAATACGGGTGGCATCCTGGTTTTCGATTTGCCGGACCTGCCAAAAGTCGGTGGGCACTCGACGCGCATTTTCGGCAATCAGATCTTCGACAATAATACACGCAATTTTGCGCCGCCCGGGAACATTGTCGCCAGCGTGCCTTCCGGCACCGGGATCATTGTCCAGGCGAATGACAAGGTTGAGATCTTTGACAATACGCTGACCGATAATCGCACAGCCCATGTTCTGCTGGTCGCCTATTCTCCAGAGTTTGAGGATGCGCGCTACAATCCGCTGCCGCGCAATGTCTACATTACGCAGAATGTCTATGAGAATGGCGGTTATGAACCGCAAGGTGATTTGCAGATGCTGGCCATGCTGATGGGCGGCAGTTTGCCTGACATTGTTTCAGACGGTGTCGATCGCTGGCAAGACGGCGACCCGGTTGATCTCGGCCTGGTCATCGATGAGCCAGACGCGGTGAGTTTTGTCAGCCTTGGCCTCGGCGCCTATCCACTTGACCCCGGCAATCTGTCGCCAAGCGATCAGCGTCCGGCCGGCGGGGCTGGGGAACGTCTGGCGGTGGTTGAACTCGCGCACGATAAATGAGGGCGTGGACGGTTATCTGTTTCGCGCTGCTCATCAGCGCCTGCGCGAAACAGGTGCAGCCCGACATGGGTGTTATCCTGGCCGACAAGCCAGCTGCGTCACTGGCTGACTATGACTTGTTTGCGGATGCCGCCGCCCGCGCGCCCGCCAGGGGTGTTGTCAAATATGATCTGATCAATCCGCTCTTTTCCGACCATGCCGACAAGCATCGCTTTGTCTTTGTCCCGGAAGGCAGCAGCGCAACCTATCGCGAAGATGATGTGCTCAGCTTTCCGGTTGGCACGGTGCTGGTGAAGACCTTTGCTTATGGCGACCGTTATCTTGAGACGCGCCTGCTCGTGCACAAGGCAGAGGGTTGGGAAGCCATGCCTTATGTCTGGAATGATGATCAAAGCGAAGCGACCTATGCGCCGATCGGCAAGCGCATCGAAATTGCGCAAGGCGTCGCTGCGCCGAACGCGCCTGCCTTCACCTATGCCGTGCCGAACAAGAACCAGTGCAAGACCTGCCATCAGAATGGCGACGCCGTACATCCGATTGGACCCAAGGCGCGTAATCTGAATCATCAAGGACCGCACGGCATCAATCAGATAGAAGACTGGGCTGCGCGCGGGATCGTGACAGGCGTGCCAGGCCAGGTGCCCGTCATGGCGCGCGCCTTTGACCCGGCTGCGTCCATCGATGCACAAGCGCGCGCCTATCTCGATATTAACTGCGCGCACTGTCACAAGCCAACTGGCTCTGCATCCAATTCCGGCTTGTGGCTCGACTGGGAAATTGAGGACGCGGTGAAGTGGGGCATAGGCAAACATCCGACGGCAGCCGGCCGCGGCGCGGGCGATGCTTTGGTTGTGATCGCGCCTGGCGAACCGGCTGCATCCATCTTGTCTTTTCGCATGGCGTCAGATGAGCCAGGCATTGCCATGCCCGAACTGGGTCGCGCTCTTGTGCATGAGCAAGGAGTGGCGTTAATTGAGGCATGGATCACACAGATGGACGCAGTGCAGTAGTCAGGCCTTGACCGCACACACGAGTCCGGCTGGATGTGTTTCCTCGTAAAGTTGAGTAGCGTAGTTGAAATTTATGGCCGCAAAATTTTTCGCGGTCTGATCCCACGGAGGTTTATGATGGGAAAACGTGACGATCTGATCGTAAAGTATGCAGAAGATCTCAAAGAGAAGTGCGGCTTGAAGCCGGACATGAAATTGCTGACCGCAGTGACCATCGCCTGCGGACCTTCAATCTATAATAAAGACTCTTCAACGGTTGCGGCCAGTCAGAAGAAAGAGCTTGAAACGGTCAAGAAAAGTTTCCTGATCAAGAAGCTCGGACTCAAGGACACGCCGAAGCTTGATGAAGGCCTTGCTGCGGTGATGGAAACGTACGGCAAAGGCGTGCGTAAAAAATATCGCGCAGTCGTCTACTACCTTTTGGTCAAGCATTTCCGCAAAGGCTCTGTCTTTAAATAAGACGCCTGGGTGGGTGTACACCAATTCGAAGGGCTGGAGCGAAAGCTCCAGCCCTTTCCATTTGCGGGTGCTTCTTCTCAAATTGTTAACAGCAGATGTGGATCCGTTAACCGAGACTTAACGCTAAGCTAGCATTCGGTTAACTGTTGGAGGACTGAGCTGGCGAGTGATTCGCTGGCTGACACGGAGTATCGTATGCAGATCACGGCTGACCAAATCCCATTGTTCATTGCCGTTGGTGCATTGGCACTTGGCCTGGCATTTATCTTATGGGCGCTGCGCACGTCCGATGGCGCACGTGGCGCCGCCAAGCGTTATAAAGACAAAGCCAATGACGCAGAGTCCTCTGTTGCTGAATTGAAATCCGTGCTGGGCGCGCATCCGGGTGTGATCCTGGTCTGGCAAGGCGAAGACATTGATGTCGAAGCCGATGATATCACGCCGCCAGACATTCACGGCTCGCCCATCGCGCTGGCCAGCCTGCTGCGCTTCACCGATGATGCGGTTGCGCTGGATCCTGCGGTTCGGATCATTGAAGGCCTTGCGGATCTTGAGGCGCGCGATGCCAGCGGCATTGATACGACGCTGCGCATTCGCTTGCGTGAGCTTGCCGAAGAAGGCCAGCCTTTCTCACTGACCATTATTGGCCAGAATGGTCGCTTCCTGGAAGCCGACGGGCGCACGGCTGGCGCGCGCGTCGTGGTCTGGATTTCGGACTCGACCATCAAGGGTTTGGAAGAAAGCTCGGCGCGCGGGCGACTGGAAGAAGCGCGGCAAGTTATTGCGCGTGACCCAACCGCGTTCCTGGACATGCTGGGCAAGGCGCCGTTCCCGGCCTGGCGCATCTCAGGCGTCGGGCGACTGCAATGGGCGAACCCGGCCTATGTTGAAGCCGTGGATGGGGATAGTCTCGACCGCGTGCTTGAGCGTCAGGTCATGCTGGACGTCAAAGCCGTCGAGCAAGTGCGCAAGACGCTGACCGAAGGCAAGGAGCTGGACGAGACCCGGCACATTGCCATTGATGGCGATCGCCGTGCCATGCGCGTCCTGTCCTTCCCTCTATCCGGCGGCGTTGGCGCCATGGCGTTTGACGTGACCGAACAGGAGCGCGCGCGTGATGAACTCGACAAACATGTCCGCGCGCATGACGAGACACTGAACCATGTCGCGGACGCCGTTGCGATTTTTAGCAGCGAGCGCAAGCTGACTTTCCACAATCGCGCCTTTGCCAAAATGTGGGATATGGATGAAGGCTTCCTGCTCGACATGCCAAGCCATGGCCAGCTGCTCGACCGGTTGCGTGAACGTCGCAAGCTGCCGGCGCAAGCCGAGTATGCCAAGTGGCGCGCAGAAGAGCTGTCTTACTATCTCGACATTAGCGGCATTGAAGAAGACGAGTGGCACCTGCCGGACAATCGCACTTTGAAAGTCACACGTCAGCGTCACCCAATGGGCGGTCTGCTCATCCTGTTCAAGGACATTACCAGCGAGCTGGATCTGCGCACCAAGTATAATGCGATGATCAAGACGCAGGGCAAGACGCTGGACAGCTTGCATGAAGCGGTGGTGGTGTTCGGCTCGGATGGTCGCCTGAAACTCTGGAACAGTGCCTTTGCCGAACTCTGGGGTGTCGAAGAAGATCTGCTCAAGGATGAGCCGGATTATGACGACATTGCAGATTTCTGCGTGCCGCTCTTCCATAACCGCGACACCTGGTCAGCGATCAAGGGGCACATCACCGATCCGGGCGCGCGCCAGGAAACCACAGGCGAGATGAAACGCTCGGACAGTTCGATCCTGACTTATGTCACCAAGCCGCTGCCGGATGGCAACACGCTGATCGCCTTTGCTGATGTGTCAGCCCAGCGCTCGGTTGAGACCGCCTTGCGGGATCGAGCGGAAGCCTTCCAGACGGCGGATCGCCTGAAGACGGAATTCGTCAAGAATGTCTCTTATCAATTGCGTTCGCCGCTACAGACCATTCTCGGCTATGGCGAGTTCCTGCAAATGGAACGGATTGGCGATTTGAATGAAGCGCAGCGCGACAAGGTCGATGCGATTTGTGAAGCGTCCAATCATTTGAATGATCTGATCGGCAATATTCTGGATCTGGCCATGATCGAAGCGGGCCGGATGGATCTCGATATCAGTGATGTCGATCTCAAGACCCTGATCGATGAAGCGGTCTCGATTGGCGTGACCAATGCGGTCGACACCGAAGTCGAAGTGGTTGCCAATATCGAGTCCGGCCTCGGCACGATTCAGGCGGACGAGAAACGCATTCGTCAGATCCTGTTCAATCTCGTCTCCAACGCGATGCGCTTTACCGATCCGGGCGGACAGGTGACGATTTCGGCGGAGCGGATGGGTGACACCGCCAAGCTGACCGTCAAGGATAATGGCCGCGGCATCGCGGCTGAGGACCAGGCTGCGAGCTTTGACAGTTTCACGTCCAGCGATCGCCGCGGCGCCGGCCTTGGTCTGTCGCTGGTGAAACACTTTGTGCAGCTGCATGGTGGCAATGTCGGCATCAAGTCTCAGCCGGGCGGCGGCACAGAAGTGGTCTGCTGGATCCCGGTCGAAGTCAGCCCCGCGGATGGGACCGGTGAGCCTGACAAGCTCGCGGCTTAAGCCAGGCGTTTCAACTCACAGGCGCATTTGCTTGCGCTCGCTCTCCTGACACGGCACCTTCAAAATTCAGGCAAGAATGCCTGGGACGAAAAGGGAGGCCATTATGGCTGTTGCACGCGTTACGGAAATTATCTCTGGCTCAAAGAAGAGCTTTCAGGATGCTGTCAATAAAGGCATCGCTCGTGCCAACAAGACATTGAAAAATGTCGAAGGTGCCTGGGTGAAGGATCAATCGATCGTGCTCGATAAAGGGGAAATCAAGGAGTATCGTGTCGTGATGAAAGTAACTTTCATCCTGAAATAAGTCAGCCTTCGGACTCTGGCTGGATCCGAAATCTGAATCAAACAACCCCGCCTCCAAGGAGGCGGGGTCCACCAGGGCGAACATGGGTTCGCCTCAGTCCCCGTTTGACTGGTAAGTAGCTGAGTTGCCGACCGCCGTCGCTGAGCCGAAGACGCTACCGGTCTGGCCAACGGTTGCGCGACCTTGCGCGACGATTGAACCGGAATTGAATTGCGCGGTCTGGCCATGCAGCGAGGCGTCGCCGCAAATGTTGCAGAGCGTCGCGGTTGCGGCATTGCCGATCGCGGTCGATGTCACAATACCGGCGCCCTCGTCGGAGGTGCCGCCCGTAAAGGTCGCATTGCTATAGACCGAGCCATAATTGTTCTGATTGGCATAGAGGCCCGTGTCTGATCCAACGTTGGAAATCGTCGCCGCATTGCCGACGCCATAAGCGCTGGATGTGGCATAGCCGGTCCAGTTGTCGAGCGTGACATAAGACTGGCTATCAATATCAGATTCATTGCCTTGATAGACTTCCGACCCTTCGCGGCCGAGCACGGCATAGCCCCACTCATTGTGCACGGTGGCGGAGTTACCGAAGGCGGTGGTCGCGTTCAGCACGTTGTGACCATAGCCCATGTAGACATCGCCAGACGCAGAAATGGTTTCCCCGGCAGCGGTGGTCTGTACGGCGCCATTGTAATTGGTACTGGTCGACCCGGTTGAAGACACAGCATTGCCACCGGCTGTGGTGCCGAAGCTTGCTGAACTGCCATCGCAGCACATGTCGACATCCGTCGTGGCGGTGACCGAGCCATTGCTTTCCTGGACCTGGAAGGCCGAATTGGTGCCCCACTCATTCGCAGGAACCGAAACATTGGCAATCGCGGTCGTCGCCGCCGCTACGGTTCCGGCATTGCCGATATCGATATTTGTATTGGCCGCGACATCGCCGTTCGCGACCTGATCGGCGCGGTAATAAGTGTTGCCGGACCAGGTGCCGCCCGTCGTTGAGTTGCCATAGGCTGTTGTGGTCGCCACAGCGAGTCCGGCATCGCCGCCAGTGAGTTCATTGCTGGCCGTCACGTTGCCGTCGAGGGTCTGGTCAGTGTAGATCGTCACATCGCCGCTGGTGACCAGACCGGCTGCGGCATTGCCAACAGCGGAAGAGGTCGAGGCCGCTTCCCAGGCATAGACATCAATCTCGACCTGCATATCTGACCAGACATCGCCGAGCTGGACCTGTTCAATCGTCGCATCCGAGCTTTGAGCCTGAGAGGTTGCATTGGCTGCCGCAAGGGCGAGGGCCAATGCAACCAGGCTCATCCGCTTCGGTGACCGTTTCATGAGAGCTGCGAGCATCATTGGTCTGATGTTCTCCCGCGGAGTTCGTATCCGCTGTCGCGGCTTTCATGCCATTTGTTCGGAGATTGGCGCGAGCCGCCATTATAGGCTTCGATCGGCGCCCGGAACGGGGTGTAGTCACCCGTCGTGCTATTGGTCGAGATAATGCCTTCGGTCAGCGCACAGACATCTGCGTTTGGCGCGCCATAAAGATTGGCCATCATTTCCAGTGAAGCGCGTTCAATCACGGAACGGACCGCGAGCTGGATCGGCTCCTGCGCCCGCCCGCCAACGCCAACATCAAAGACATTGCCATTGGCGAAGTCGAAAATCCCGAAGGACAATTCGCGGCCAATGATTTGCTTCTGGTAAGAGATCACGTCGAACACTTCGAGCGTATCTGTTTTGACCAGGCGCAGATCGAGCCCGACATTGATGACGAACAATTTCGCGCCAGCCGTGCCTTTTGGATCTTCGGCATTGGTGGCGCCCACAAAAGCTTCGCCGCCGACGGACCGGATATTGTAATTCAACTCGGTAATCCCGCCGACCAGATAGAAGTCGGAGCCCGGGATTGAGCCGGCATGGATCTTGTCGAACTGACCCGGCGCGTCGCCAATCAGTTTGTTATTCTTGTATTTCAGATCGAGCTCGGCGACAGATGTGTCAAACCGTTCGACCAGAACAGCGCCGGCCTTGGCGAGCGCAGACATGGCCATGAGCGAGCCGCCCTGGGTGACGCGTCGGCCGCCTTCAATGTCAGCCTTGCCGGTATAATCGAGGATACGACCAACCGCGATGCGCGGGGCACGTACGCCGGATTGGCGAGCATAATGCCCCATGCAGACCAGACCATTGGAATAGGGGGTCGGATTGGCCGTGACGGGAGAGCCGCCAATCGGTTGCGTGTAATTTCCGCCTGGTCCAGCGACCGGAGAAATACAGCCCGTCGCGAACAAGGCGGAAGCCAGCGCGGCGGCCGGTGCTTTGACGCGTGCCAGCGGCAAGAGGGTCAAAAGATTGGTCATTAAAAGTCGAGCTCCCCGTTCAGAACGACTGTCTGGTCGCCATTATTGATCTGGGTTGAGTCAATAATGATCGTATTGTTGGATCCGTTGGTGATCACGTTCAGCTGATTACCGACCGCGGTGCCCGTGCCGATCATGCCGGCGGCGCCTTCGGTCTGACCCCATTCGGTGAACAGGCCGCCACCGAGACCCGAGCCACCTTCAATCAGGCCATTTATAATGACACGATTGCCAAGGCGATCCCGGCTGTTGGGAGAGAAAGGCCGCGACTCTTCACCGAAGCCATATCCGTAAGGACGTTCGAATTCGGAAACCGAACTGGCTTCCTGCGCAGCTGCAGGAAGGGCCGCAGAGATGAGGGCACCTGCCGCCAGAGCGGCCATGCCTCCAATGCAAAAGGTTCGCGTATGTTTAGGCGCTTTCATCGAGCCATCTCTCCGGCAAAGTTGCGTTTGCAAGGATGACTGCAACGGCCATGCCAGATCAGGCGTATTCTGCAGCGACATTCGCGCAAAAGGAGAAGTAGTGCTGCGCCAGATTCGCCACTTCAGGGTGAAATGACCTGTTTTCTGTCTCTGTTTGAAACAAATCGACCGGCATTTCCAAAACCGGCCTGAGCTGTGCTATATTCTTTATATATACATAAGCGCAGGGAGGTGATGCATGCTCATTGATACGATTCTCAAGGATAAAGGTCATTCGGTCGAGACGATTCAGGACACTATGACATTGGCAGAGGCAGCCAATGTGCTCGACCAAAAGAGAATCGGTGCGATCGTGGCCGTCGATTCGAGCGGCGAGATATGCGGCGTTCTGTCGGAGCGTGACATTGTCCGCCGATTTGCCCGCAATCGGGAAAAGACGGTGGATATGACGGTGTCGCAAGCGATGACCCGCGGCGTGATCACAGCGGCCCCGAGTGAAGACGTTGATACCTGCCTCGGGCGCATGACCGATCGCCGGATTCGCCACTTGCCAGTCCTGGACGGCGGCAAGCTGATTGGAATCATCTCGATTGGCGATCTGGTGAAGTATAAAATCGATGCGGTTCTGGCAGAAGCGGAGGCGATGACCGCCTATATCCGCAGTGGCTAAAGGCCTTTCAGAACAGGTGTTCTAAAGGTTAACGAATCCGCTGTGAAAATGTGCGTATCAGGCGAATTTTTTCCTTGCCAAAGCCCCCGAACAGACTCTATATGGGGGCTTCGTTTGTAAATGCCTCGAATTTGTGGGGCCGGTAACTCGGTCCAGCGGTTTCTTGTGGCCCAAAACTTAGATGGTTGCATCTGCAACTTTTCTGCAGATTGGGTGATAAAGGGTGTTGACGAAGCGAAGGCGGGTCTGTAGAGACCGCGGCTTCACGGAAATGCCTCACTCACTGGGGCCGGTTACACGGCTCAAGGGGTGGCTTTTCGGCTTAAAAACAGAGGTTTTTCGGTTCGCTGAAATTGCTCTGCAGAAAGTCGAAAAAAGGGTGTTGACGCAAAATTCGGTGGCTGTATAAGCCGCCACTTCCGGTCGACGGGGCATACCGCTCCAGACGCCGAAACGGGCTCCGGCCCAGCTGTTTGACATCGCAGGAATTAGGAAGAGAAACGTAGGCGGCATAGGCGACTAGCGGTCCTTCACAGGACCATTAAATGACTATGACGAATGCGTTTCAAAAGAAATACCTTCACAAAAAATATCGGCTTCGGTCGATAGTGATTTGTGCAAGGGTTTCTCGTCAAAACGTAAATTGCTTTATGCAAGCGATCCCGACCGATTTTCCTCGGTCATATGGGATTATTCGTCAGAACTCATTTTCTCAACCTGAGAGTTTGATTCTGGCTCAGAACGAACGCTGGCGGCAGGCTTAACACATGCAAGTCGAACGATATAGTGGCAGACGGGTGAGTAACGCGTGGAAACGTGCCTTTCACTACGGAATAGCTTTTGGAAACGA
>JBCCCT010000011.1:0-36059 GCA_039033355.1 Pseudomonadota bacterium
CTAAAACGGCCGATCCCCATTCACCGTCGCGCGCCGCATATGGCGCCGCTGGCCCGGATAATCGTTCAGCGCATAATGCCAGCAACAACGATTGTCCCAGAACGCCACCGCCCCTTCGCTCCACCGGAAGCGGCAGGTAAAACGTTCATCGCGGGAATGCTCAAACAGGAAATTCAGCAGGGGCCGGCTCTCACGCTTGGTCATGCCGGCAAATCGCAGAGTGAACGCCGGATTGATATATAGCCCCTTGCGCCCGCTTTCCGGATGGGTGCGGACGACAGGATGCTCATATTCCGGGGCGTCGGTGGCGGTTGCGCTTTGCATGGATTGCCGCGCCTGCGCCGACTGGCCCCGGGCGCTGTATTCGCGGCTGGCCGAATGGATCGCGTTAAGCCCGCCCAGCATCTCCTTCATGCCATCGGACAGGGCCTCATAAGCGGCGATTTGATTGGCAAACAATGTGTCGCCGCCAAAGGCCGGGATTTCGATACCATACAGGACCGACCCCAAGGCCGGCTCCTCGAGGAAGGACATGTCGGAATGCCAGCCGCCGCCAAAGTTCAGCTTGTCTTCCGGCTCCTTGATAATCTCCAGCAGTTCCGGATGTCCGTCCATGCCGCTGACATAAGGATGCACGTTCAACGTCCCGAACCGCCGCGCAAACCGCTTTTGCGCTTCCGGCGTCAGGCCGTGCTGATCGCGAAAGAAGATGACGTGATGATCGAGGAAGGCCTGATGAACTTCATCAAATTGCGCATTTGAGAGATCGTCGGCGAGATTGACGCCGCTAATCTCCGCGCCGAGCGCTCCGGCAACCGGGGTGATGTCGAGCGTAGAGGTCATGCAGACAATCTACGCTCGAAATCATTTGAGTCTATCTATTCCGCCGCGTCCTGCGGGAACAGGCGATCATGCAGATAGGAGAATTCCAGGGCCGTCCGCTTGGCGCGTTCGGTCTGGTTGGCGGCGGCCGAGTGGCCGCCATCAATATTCTCATAGTACAGGAATGGCTTGCCGGCATCTTCGAACAGTTTCGCCATCTTCCGCGCATGGCCCGGGTGGACCCGGTCATCCTTGGTCGAGGTCACGAAGAGCGGCGTTGGGTAATCCATGCTCGCATCGAAATTGTGATAGGGCGAGATGGTCTCGAGGAAGGCGCGCTCTTCGGCAATGTCCGGATCACCATATTCGTCAATCCAGGACGCGCCCGCGAGCAGTTTGTGATAGCGCAGCATGTCGAGCAGCGGCACCTGGATGACAACCGCGTTCCAGAGATCCGGACGCTGGGTGATCATCACACCCATCAACAGGCCGCCATTTGAGCCGCCCATAATGCCAAGGTGTTCCGGGCTGGTAATGCCTTTCGCCGCCAGGTCTTCGCCGACCGCGATAAAGTCATCATAGATGCGCTGACGCTCGACCTTGAGGCCGGCCTGGTGCCAGGCCGGACCAAACTCGCCACCGCCCCGAATATTCGCCAGGACATAGGCGCCGCCACGCTCCAACCACATCCGGCCAATGTCGCCACGATAGCTTGGGCGCATCGAGACCTGGAAGCCGCCATATGCGTAAAGCAGGGTTGGTGTGGACCCATCCAGCGTGATGCCTCCCCGGTGGACCACAAAATACGGGATCTTGGTTCCGTCTTTCGAGGTGGCTTCTTTCTGATGCACCACCAGACCGTCCGTGTTGAACTTGGCGGGCAAGGCTTTCAGGCCTGCCGTCGAATTGGTTTCGGCATCATAGGTGAGCAGGCTGTCCGGGCTGAGAAAGCCCTCATAGTTGAAGAAAACGGTCTCTTCATCCTCGTCCGCGAAGGCAATGCGAGCCTGACCCGTGCCGGGCAGCGCGACATCCGTCGTGGTCCAGCCATCGGTCTCATTATGCTCGAGGCGCAGAATACGACTGGCGACATTGTCATTGATCGATAGCAGCGCAGCGGACTTTGAGACCGCCACACCATTCACGGCCTGGCGCGCATCGGCGCGGAAGACCAGTTCGACTGGCGGCAATTCCTTGGTGTCGAGGAATTGCTGCAGATTGAATGCGACCAGGTCACCGGTCAGGAAATTATCCTCCCCGACGGTCCAGTCTTCCTGCAGCGTCACAAATTGCCAACCCTTATACTCGCCGCCGAGATTAGCTTTCTGAGGAATTGGGAAGGCCGTCGCAGCGCCGTCTTCAATCATGAAATAGGTGCGCGTGAAGAACGTGTCGGATTCAACCGCACCATAAATCATGGTCCCATCATCCAGTTCGGACGACCAGGGCCAGACGCCAACATCCGTTTTTTGACCGGCATATAGCTCTTTTGCGTCTTCGAGCGCTTCGCCGCGCACCCATAAACGGACAGAACTTGGATAGCCTGACTCAGTGAGCGTTGCGCCATCGCCGCCCCAATCGGTGCCGACCAGAACCGTGTCATGGTCAATCCAGGCAAGCCCCTGCTTGGCTTCGCTGGTGACGAAGCCGCCTTCGACAAAGGTTTTGCTATCCAGATCAAACTCGCGATTGATCACGGCATCCTTGCCGCCATCGGACAGCGAGACAAAACACAAGGTCTTCTCGGCGCCCTGGGGCTTGAAACAGTTCGAGCCCTTGAACACCCAGTTCTTGTCTTCATCCGCGGACAGCTGATCAAAATCGAGCACGGTTTCCCAGTCCGGCGCATCCGTCTTGTAGCTTTCCAGCGTGGTGCGGCGCCAAAGGCCGCGGACATTGGTCTCGTCCTGCCAGAAATTATAGACGAGGCCATCTCGGACCGTTCCGTAGGGGATGCGATCCGTCGAGGTCGCCAGATCCAGCGCCTTGGCATAATTGTCTTCATAGACAGACTCGGCCTGGATCGCGGCCAGGGACCGGTCATTCTGCGCATTGACCCAGGCCAGGGCCGCTTCGCCTTCAACCTCTTCCATCCAGAGGTATGGATCAGTGGCGGCCATTTCGGGCTTTTCCATCACGGTTTCAATCTCTTCCGTCACGCTCGTCTCAGCTTCAGTTACCAGGGTTTCAGTCGTGTCTTCTGTCGCAGTGGCACACGCCGCCAGAATGGCACTCGCAGCGACTGCGGAAAGGGCAAAACGCATCATCATCCTCCATGAATTGGAGAAGGGTTTAGCGGTGATACGGGTTAGGACAAGTCAAATAATCGCCAAGTGCGGCAATTACGCGGAAACTTTACCTGTGGATTGACGGACGATCAGATCGAAGTCGAAAACCTCTTCCAGACCATTATCATCATCGGTCTTCATCAGCCGTTCGGCGGCGCGGCGGCCCATTTCGACCACCGGCTGGCGGATCGTCGTCAAAGGCGGCCAAACGGCAGAGGCGAGACGCGTATCGTCATAACCGGCAATCGAGATTTGTGCGGGAACCTGCAAACCGGCCGCCATCACGGCCGTCATCGCGCCGACCGCCATATCATCATTGGCGGCAAAAATGGCCGTGGGCTTGGGATCCGACGCGATCAGTTTTCGCGCGGCCTCAAGGCCAGACCGTAGAGAATAATCACCTTCCGCGATCAGATCAGGCGAGACCTTGATCCCGGCTTCGTTCATCGCGTCCAGATAGCCTTCATGACGTCCGGTCGAGGCATTGTGCCCGGCAGGACCGGCAATGAAGGCGATGCGCTGATGCCCGAGCTCGACCAGGTGGCGCACCATTTCCATAGCCGCCAGGCGATCGTCCAAACGCATCACGGGCGTATTCTCTGGCTGGCGGGCCGGTGACAGGCTGGCATAAGCGGTGCCATTGTCTTTCAATAGCGCGAGGATATCCGGATCGTCGCACAATGGCGGCGTCAGCACGACGCCGTCCGCGCGGGACGTCATCAGGAAGCTCTGCAAGCGATCGAGGAAATCCGGCGCCTTGCGATCCACGGGCTCTGGCAACAGGAAATAGCCATTGGCGCGGCACGCCTCGTAAATCCCGGTATTCACCGCGGTAATATATTCCGGCACGGGGTTGTCATGCAGGTGTGCAATCAGGAATGAGCGCGCCCCGGCAAGACTGCGAGCCGCCGGGTTTGGACGATAGCCCAGCTCGCGCGCGGCTTTCATCACCAGTTCGCGCTTGGCCGGGCGAACATTAGGCTCATTATTCAGAACTCGAGATACGGTTTTCGCAGAAACACCCGCTTTTTCAGCGACATCATCGATCGTAATCGCGCGTGGGGGGCGGCTTAGGCCCATATGTGATCTCCCAATGTTACCCTTTTCTGGCGCATTCTGTGCCCGAACGCAATCTGTCCGTGTGCTGTTCATAAGCTTCCCCTGTCCCTGCCATCAGAATTGGAAATAGACAAATGGCGAGGCCTCTAATGGATAGAGGGCGAGCAAGATGCCTGAAAGTACGCCAAGACTGCCCCAATACACCGTGGATCGGCGCAAAAGCGCAATATTAGGCAGACGTTTCAACCCGCCGCGCCCGAGGAATGCGTCCAGTGCAATCAAAGGCACGACCATCCAGACCCAGGCGCTGATGCCGGCGCTGCCGCCCTCACGAAGGCCCGCAAAGGCGGACCAGACCGTCATCGTGTCAGCAAAGCTTTCGGCCCGGAACGGCACCCAGGTTAGCAACACAAAAAGCTGTGTCGCGACGAGGCCGAGACCAAAACGCAAGGCGATATCAGAGCGGAATGTCGCCTTCTGGAAGATCAGCGCCGCGCCGTGCAAGGCGCCCCAGGCCACGAAAGTCCAGGCCGCGCCATGCCACAGTCCACCAAGCACCATGGTCGCCATCAGGTTGCGATAGGTCTTGAGCTTGCCGACCCGGCTGCCGCCAAGTGGAATATAGAGGTAATCGCGTAGCCAGCTCGACAGGGAAATGTGCCAGCGGCGCCAGAAATCCTCGATGGACGGGCTGGAATACGGGTAATCGAAATTCTTCGGGATATAGAAGCCGAACCAGCGCGCGACCCCGATCGCCATCAGCGAATATCCGGCGAAATCGAAATAGATCAGACCGGCAAAACCGATCGTCGCGCCGACCAGGGCCAGGTTCGACCATTGGCTGAGCTCCGTGTCACCCGCAACCAGCGCATTGCCATAAACAGGGTCGACAAATTGCGCGAGATTGTCCGCGATCCCGGCCTTGTAGGCAAAGCCCAGCAGGAAGGCGCGCAAGCCGGCAAAGAACAGCGCGCTGGACAGCTTTTTCTCGCGTTCCATTTGCGGAAAGAAACTGGCAGCCCGGACAATCGGACCCGCAACCAGTTGCGGGAAGAAAGCGATATAGAGGGCAACGCGACGCAGTCTTTGTTCTGGCGCAAGATCACCGCGCGCGACATCCACGATATAGGAGATGGCCTGGAAAACGTAAAAGCTGATACCCACCGGCAACAGGATGTTCAGCGCCGTCCAACCGGGATCAACGCCAACTGTTGCCAGCATGGTACGGGCGCTTTCGGCAAAGAAGCCGAAATACTTGAACGCAGCGATGACAGATAGATTGAAAGCAATGCCCCCGATCAGAGCCCATCGACGCTCCCGATCTCCCGGTGTGCGGCCGGCGGTAAATTTGGCAACGGCCCAGCTGACCCCAATCACGGCGCCAATCAGAGCCAGAAAGCGCCAATCCCACCAGCCATAGAAAACAACGCTGCCCAGCAGGAGCAGGCTGAGCCGCTCTTCCTTGTCCTGCAGCAGCCAGTAACCGCTGAAAATCGCGGCCAGGAAAATCAGAAACGTAGCGTCGGTGAATATCATGCTTCCGGCTCCAGAATCTCCGAAGCGATGACCTCGTCGATCAGCCAGCGATTATAAATTGCGGTCCCGCTATCCAGAAGATGGCTTGGATCAAACCAGTGATCGCCATTCAGCTGTTCCATCAAAAGCGGATCATTTGGCGAAATGCAGACATGCTCGACAAATTCGCCTGCACACAGACCGTCTAGATAAGCGCGCGCCGATGGGTCGAGGGTTGGTGGCTGATAATACGCGACTTGCCGAACACCTTGCCGGATGAGGCGGCGCTGTTGCTGATAGCGGAAGGACCGGACCCATTGCGGGCCCTGGAAAACCGAAACCGGGTTGCTTTTGAGGGCGAGGTCAGGCTGACTTTTCGCGCGGGCTTCAACTTGCGGGTCATGGGCCGGAACCGCTTCGATATCAGTCGCCGGTTCACCGCCGCCAATCAGTCCGACATTGAGAAAGTTCAACGTCGTGTGCAGACCGAGATAGGCACTGTCCAGCAAACACCCTTTGGCACCATCACAAGCACCGCCCAGAATGCCGAAACTGGTCCAGACTGTGGTTCCAAGATCAAATTGCTCGATCGCGCGAACATTGAATTTCGAATTGCCAAACATGTAAGCCGCGCGGTCATCGAAATCGCGCGCGACTTCGACAAAAACGACATCCGGCACGCGGCCCGAGAGCCTGGTGAATTGCTGCAAATGAGCGTCCCGCTCGAGCACGGAAGCCGCTTCGATCGACAGATTGACGACGCGATGGGGAAATCCCCGCTCGCGCAGAGCCAGTGTCAGGCGCTCCGGATCGATGCCATTGCGGGAATAACTCGCGCCTGTGAAAACAATCAGCGGCGCATCATCCTGTGTCGCCTCGAGGACGGCAGCATTGACGAAGCGATCAAAATCCGTGGTGCGGCCAATGTCATTCGCGGCCGCCAGCGATTTCACCGCCACCGCCGTCACAAACAGACCCAGAAGAAAAGCCGTAATCGATGTCGCGCGCGAGCCAGTGCCTGGCAATTTCAAGCCATGCGCCAGCACAAGCCCCAGTCCAGCCAAGATAAACAGGCTCCAATGCATGATCTCAGGTCCTCTCCGTGCGCGCCAGATTGGGACGACCCCAATTCGCGTAACAGGAGAAGCAAATGGCTTGCCAATTCGCTTTTCAGGATACTAGGCGGCGGAATCCGGCGGCGTATCGGACATGGCCCGCATCATGAAAAGCGGGATGGATCCGCGCTCTGTCATCACCCAATCGAGCGGCACATCATGCGCCTCAGCCGGAACCGTTTCGACTTCCTGGCCAAAGAAGGCCAGACCGCAGACAAAAACCCGGCCCTGTTCGCGCAACCGCGTGAGTGCACGATCATAATGGCCTTTACCATAACCAAGCCTGTTGCCGCTGCGATCGAAGGCCAGAAGCGGGGTCAGAACCAGGGTTGGATTAACCATCGGAACTTCGGCATTCGGCTCCAGCAATCCAAAGGGCCGTTTTTCCAGCATGTCGCCGCGCGTATAGGCGCGATAGACCATGCTGCCATCCTCCTGAACGCAAGGCAGCGCGAGCTCAGCGCCCGCCGCGATCAGTTTGCCCATCAGGGGTCTGGGGTCGATTTCACTGCCAATCGGCAAATAGACCGCCACGGTCGGCCCATAGCGTTCGAACAATTTCATCGGAAACTTGTCCGCCAGCGTTTCACCAGCGTCCGGATCGCGGGCCGCCAGCTCATCGCGCATGACTTTCATCTCGGCGCGCAAGGACTCCTTGTCAGACGTCATGCCGGTTCCGTTTCCTCAACCGGCATATCGGCCAGTCCAACCAGGGCGCGCGCATAGGCCCGGGCCGAGAAGGGTTGCAGGTCTTCGGCTTTCTCCCCGACGCCAACAAAGTGGATCGGCAAGGCATGCGCCTCGGCAATCGCCACCAGGACGCCGCCTTTGGCGGTGCCATCGAGCTTGGTCATCACGATGCCGGACACATCGGCGGTATGCCGGAAAGCCTCGACCTGGCTCAGCGCATTCTGGCCAACGGTGGCGTCCAGGACCAGGATGACATCATGCGGCGCCTCGGGATCGAGTTTTCGCGTTACGCGAACGATTTTCGCAAGTTCCGCCATCAGTTCGGTCTTGTTTTGCAAACGCCCGGCTGTGTCGACGAGGACCAGATCCAGATCCTCCGCCTTGGCCTTTTCAATCGCCTCATAGACGAGACCGGCGGCGTCCGCGCCGGGCTCCTTGGCCATGACGGGAATGCCGGCGCGGTCACCCCACACCGTCAATTGCTCAATCGCCGCGGCCCGGAATGTATCTCCGGCAACCAGAAGAGCTTTCGCGCCCTGTTCTTGCAGTTTGGAAGCAATCTTGCCAATCGTAGTCGTCTTGCCAGAGCCATTCACGCCGACAAACAGAACCACGCGCGGGCGCGAGCCTTCGGAGAAATCCACAATCTCCTCGCGCGGCGACATGATGGCTTCGATCTCATCGGCCAAAGCCAGTTTGATCTCTTCATCATTCACGTCCTTGTCCATCCGGGTCTTGGCGAGATTTTCAACAATGCGGGCTGAAACCTTGCCGCCCATATCAGAGGTCAAAAGAATGTCTTCCAGATCCTCGAGCGCCTCATCATCCAGGCGGCGCTGGGTGAACAGGCTGGTGATCGAGTTGCCCATTTTGGACGAGGATTTAGCCAGCCCCGAAGACAGTTTCGAGAAGAAGCCGGGCTGCGCAACTTCCGCATAAGGATCAGGTTCACCGCGGGCGATCGCCGCCTGTCTTTCCGCTTCGCGGCGGGCGCGTTCTTCGGCCAGTTGCTGGCGCAGAGCCTCATCCGCGCGGCGTTGTTCAATCAGCGCAAGCTCTGCCTTGGCTTTTTCTTCAGCAGCGCGGCGCGCGGCCTCGGCTTCACGCGCGGCGTCCGCTTCGGCGGCCAGGCGCTCGGCTTCGGCCTTGGCACGCGCGGCTTCTTCGGCGGCCGCCGCATCGGCTTCGGCCCGTTGACGCGCCGCTTCAGCCTCGGCTTCGGCTTTCTGGCGCGCCGCTTCCCGGGCTTCTGCCTCTTGCGCCAGACGGGCAGCTTCCGCTTCGGCTTCGGCGGCTTCGCGCTTCTGGCGTTCTTCCCAGGCCCGGTTGGCTTCCGCCACTTTGCGCTCAATCTCGGCCTGTTCCTCGGCCTTGCGCGCGGCTTCGGCCTCAGCCTCGCGGGCGGCCGCTTCTTCTGCCGCTTTCTGAGCGGCGAGCTCCTCAGCGGAGAGTTCCGGCGCTTCCATCTCAGCGCCAGTTTTCAGGGCGTCTTCTTTATTCTTCTTTTTGCCGAACCAGAGAATCATAAGGCCTGCGCTTTCAATCTTGTCGTGTCATGTCCGATTATCCGGGCCCGGATCGGGCGTCCAGCCTCGGCACTGTCGGTTTCCAGCGCGACCGGCGTAAAGTCCGGCAAGCGCCCTTGCTGTTGACGCTCGACCAGGACGTCCACGTCTCGCCCGACATGGGAATCGAGATGCTTGGTCAAAGCCGCCTGCCCGGCGGCGCGCAGCCGCGCCGCGCGATCCTTGATGACGCTTTTCTCCAATTGCGGCATCCGCGCCGCCGGCGTTCCCGGGCGGGGGCTGTAGGGAAAGGCGTGCAGGAAAGCGATCTGACAATCATCGATCAGACGCAGGGAATTTTCGAAGGCCGCTTCGGTCTCGGTTGGGAAGCCGGCAATAATGTCGGCCCCTAGCGCCATGTCCGGGCGCACGGCGCGCAAGCGCTGCGCCAGCTCGATGGCCTGATCGCGTGAATGCCGGCGCTTCATTCGCTTGAGGATCAGATTGTCACCATGCTGCAGGCTGAGGTGCATGAAGGGCGCGATCCGGGGATCGCTCATCACCTCGAACAGGGCTTCATCCATTTCAATCGCGTCGATAGACGAGATGCGCAATTGTTTCAGGTCCGGCACCAGTTTGAGGATACGCTGGACCAGATTGCCCAATTCCGGTTGGCCCGGCAGATCTGCCCCCCAGGAGGTGAGATCGACGCCGGTCAGCACCACTTCAAAATGCCCGGTCTCGACCAGGCGCTGGACCATCCGCACCACGTCGCCAGCCGGCACGGAGCGGGAATTGCCGCGACCATAAGGAATGATGCAGAAGGTGCAGCGATGATCGCAGCCATTCTGCACCTGGACATAGGCGCGGGCGCGCCCTTCCATGCCATCGATCAAATGCCCGGCGGTCTCTTCAACCGACATGATGTCATTGACGCGGACTTTCTCCGTGCCGCCGAGCAGATCGACCGGCGCCCAGGTTTCGGCTTGCATTTTTTCATGATTGCCGACCACCCGAGTGACCTCCGGCATGGCGGCAAACATCTCGGCATCAATTTGAGCGGCGCATCCCGTGACGATGACCGGGGCATCCGGATTATCGCGCGCCGCGCGGCGAATGGTCTGCCGCGCCGTGCGCACTGCTTCCGCCGTGACGGCGCACGTATTGACGATGACCGCGCCCTCGAGTCCGGCCGCGTCAGCATGACCGCGCATGACTTCGCTTTCATAGCTGTTCAAGCGACAGCCAAGCGTAATGACCTGCGCGGGTCGAGCGGGGGATCCAGTTTTGGGCATTGCTGTCGGGCATATCGCGCCGAAACGCGGCAAACTCAAGCGGGGAAGGTGTTTCTCACCTATCTTTGCGCTTGAATTTGGCCATGATCGGGTAATGATCCGAGCCGATTGATCGCAGAATCTCGAACTCGATCAGCTCGAGATCGTCAGAAAACATGATGTGATCAATCGGCATTCCGAGGACCGGGAAAATCGTCGGCCATGTCATCGTAAATCGCGGATCGCCGGCCCGTTTGCCTGGCAGCGAACCGAATTTCGGCGACCATGGGGTCATGTTGAAATCGCCAAGCACGATATAGCTGCTCGACTCCTCAGCAATCTCGGTAATATCGTCGATCAGGGCATTGCGTTGTGACAGGCCTCTGGGCGAGGTCGGCGTCATCGCGTGCGCCATCACAATGCGAACACCGTCCCATTCTTCAGCCAGATCGACCGTGATATAGGCCCGCCTACCGGTGTCCCGATTGAGCACGCGCGAGAAATCATAGACAGGCTTGCGCGAAAAGAAGCTGAGCGGATTGCCCATGCCCCGCGGCATAGTCAGCCAGTTGGCATGGATGACCGTCTCAAAGCCTGGAAAAAAAGTATTCTCAAACCTTGGATCGAACGTGTCTTCCGAAGCTTCATTGACCGCGACGATATCGAACTCGTATTCCTGGATCAGTTCAGACAGGGCTGGAAGATAATCCGATTCACTCCAGAGATTGATCGTCAGGATGGTGAAACACTCATCTGGCCCACATTCCGAAGCCGTCGGCGTCTCGTATTTTGAAAAGAACAGGAACGGAAAAGCGGTGATCAGGGTCAGCGCGGCGAGGCCGGCCGCCACGCGAGGCCGCCAGAATAAACAGAGCGCGGTCACCAATCCGCCAAAGACCAGAACTTGCGGCAACAGGCTGACAAACATTTCAAGCAGAAAAAACTTCTCGGCCGCCAATTGCGCCATGATCGCAAGCGCCCCGAACAAAGCCGTGAGGGCGCACAAACCGAACAGAATGATGTCCCGACCGGTCGTGAAGGCCATCATATTGGACATGGGCTAGACTGTAAAACTCTCTTCGAGCTCGACCGGTCCGGTCATGATGACATGATCGGTCTCTTCGTCCCATTCGATAAGCAATTCGCCGCCATCAAGGACAAGCTTGGCCCGTCGATCTGTCTTGTCCGCCCGGGCGGCACAGACCAGCGCCGCACAAGCGCCGGTGCCACAGGCCTTGGTCAGGCCGGCCCCGCGTTCCCAGACCCGCAAGCGAATGGTCTGACGGTCAATAATCTGCGCGAAACCGACATTCACACCTTCCGGGAAGGTGGGATGCCATTCGACCAGTGGGCCAATCGCCGGGATGTCATAATCATTGACATCATCGACAAAGAAAACCGCGTGCGGATTGCCCATGTTTACGACGGCTGGCTTGTACAGATAAGGGTCTTCGATCGGGCCGATTTTGACGTCGACGCCGCGCACATCCATCTTTTCAGACAGCGGAATGTCTTCCCAGCCCATCAGGGGCGAGCCCATATCGACGCTGACCAGACCATTTTCGGCGCGGGCGCCTTTGAGAAGATCCGCCTCGGTCTGAATTCGAACCTCATCCTTGTTCAGCTCTTCGAGCAGCAAATGCGCGACGGCCCGGGTGCCATTGCCGCACGCTTTCACTTCGCTACCATCGGCATTCCAGAATCGCAGGAAGGCATCGGCGCGTAAATCGCTTTCGATCGCCATGATCTGATCGGCCCGCATCGCCTCGGCAATCTCCCGCAACTGGGCTTCAGACGGCGCAAAGGCGCGTTCGCGTGCGTCAAACACGGCGAAAGCATTTCCGGCTCCGTTCATTTTCCAGATGCGCATGGGTCCCTCAGGGTCAGGTTAGGCGAGTGACATAATCGCGTAAAGCCGCATTTAAAAGGTTTTACTTTGGCAATCGCGTGGCACTTAGCCAGGCGCCGGACTGAATCAGCCCGGCAATCAGCAGCAGAATCTGTACGGACCAATGACCGATAATGAACGCGCTGAAACCCGCCGCGATGGAAAACCAGTGCAGGCGCGGGTCGCTCATCAGGAAGCCGGCAAGCCGTCGTTTGGTCTCGATCGTGGCCAGAGTCACATTCGCCCAGATGCGGTTCATGCCGGGTGGACCAAACACGTCCTGCAAGTCTTGAGGGTCGGTCACACCTGACAATTCCGCCAGTTCGCGCACCCCCGTATGGCCAAATTCCACGCGCTGGCGCAGCTGCATCGTCTGGACCAGACGAATAAAGGCCGAAATCATCACGGCCAGCGCGATTGAGATCAGAGGAAGGCCGGAAAGCAAGGTCATTCCGGCCATATGGGGGCCGCGCGGCGAGATGAAAGAGGGCTCATGGTGTGGTCGTATAGCGAAACATCGGATTGATCTTGGCGGTCAGCACGTGATCGCGCCAGACGCCATTAATGTGAAGATAGTCTTTCGCCATGCCTTCTTTCTCAAACCCGAGCCTGGCGAGCAGGCGTCCACTCCGTTCATTTTCGGGAATATAATTCGCCATGACCCGATGCAGGTTCAGCCGGGTGAAGACATGCTGCAGACTGGCCTCGAGCGCTTCATACATGATCCCCTGGCCTTGCGCGGACTGGGCCAGGGAATAGCCGAGATGGCAGGCCTGAAACGAGCCGCGAATAATATTGGAATAGTTGCACACACCGAGGATTTTCCCGCCCTCCCGGGCGCGAATGACCAGTTTCAGCGCGCGCCCCTGCTTGTGATCTTCTGCCGTCGCTGCAAGCCGGGCGCGCCAGGCGGCTTTCGAATGGAAATCATCGCTTCGCGCCGGTTCCCAGGGGTCGAGATGCGCCGCATTGTCGAGATAATAGGCCCGCAAATCCTGCAAGTGTTCGCGCCCCTGCGGGAACAATAGTAATCGCTCGGACAGGATCATGGGCCCCTCCCCTAGCGCGGAATAGCGGCCCAGTAATCGAAGTCGAGACAGACGCCGGGCGCATATCGGCCATCCTCACCGCGCAAGGCAAACGCGCCGGGCTCCTGATCCTTGACCGCGACGAGCCGCAAGCGAAGCGCCCCGACCGTGTCATTCAGGACCGCCTTGTCGAGCACCTCACTCCAGGCATAGACCGTATCGCCGGCGAAAAGCGGCCCGGTATGCGTGCCGCCATTAATGCCGAGCAGTTCTGCCGCATTGCCAAGCCCGTTAAAGCTGAGCGCGCGGGCGATCGAGATCACCACGCCGCCATAGATCAGGCGTTTGCCGAAGCGGCTGTCTTTCTGAGCGTGGGCATCAAAATGCACTTTCGCGGTGTTCTGGTACAGGCGTGTTGCGATCTGATGTTCGGCCTCTTCCACCGTCATGCCATCAACATGGTTGATCTTCTCACCGATCTGATAGGCGTCATAGCGATGCTCGGACCCGGCCAGACCCGTGTCCCAGTCAGCATAGGCGCGCGAGAATTCGAACGTCGCGGGATCGATCACACTGGGCAAGTCAGGCAGCACGGTTTCAGGCGAGGGCGATGCCGGATCACGTTTATTCACCATCACCCAGCGGACATAGGATAGCGCTTCCTCGCCGCGTTGATTGAACCCGCGCGTGCGAACATAGACGACGCCGGTCTTGCCGCTGGAATTCTCTTTTACGCCAATCACTTCAGATACAGCATTCAGCGTGTCGCCCGGATAGACGGGCACCGGAAAGCGGCCATCGGCATAGCCAAGATTGGCCACGGCGTTCAGCGAAATGTCGGGCACCGTCTTGCCGAACACGACATGAAAGGCGAGCAGCGGATCGATGGGCAGATCATCATAACCATTGGCCTGCGCAAATGTCGCGGCGCTATAGAGCACGTGACGGCTGCCGGTCAACGCGCGGTACAGGCTGATATCGCCGGTCGTCACGGTGAGCGGGGTCGCATGGCGCAAAACCATGCCGACATGGAAGTCTTCGAAATAATGTCCGGGATTGGATTTGGTCATGCCGCCTTAAACAGGGCGAGGGCTCAAACCGTCAAGACTGTCCCGGCGAAACCTGATCAGACCAGGCTGAACTGCATCAGATAAATGTCCAGCATGGCAACGGACATGACACTGCCGCCAGCGGTAACAGCACTGCTCAAAGAAGGCGCCATGACAATCAGAACGAGCATGGACGCAAAGCATCCGCCGACGAACTGAACCTGACCTTCACGCGCCATATCCCCGAGTGCGCGCGGGCCGTAAACGGCAAGGCGCGGTCCGAAACAGAACGCTGCGGACAAGGCGAGGAAGAAACAGGCAAGAAGCTGGAGCGCGAGCATCAGCACCACTTTCGCTAAGGATTGGAGCCTCCTTATCGCAAAAGCGGGTTGAATTGACGTGTCGCAGATCGGTGAAATTTCACCGATTAGAGAATGGAAAGCAGTGCCTCATTCGGGCGACCGAGCGCAGCCTTTTTGCCATTGATGCCAATCGGGCGCTGGAGCAGACGCGGATTGTCCGCCATCGCGGCATAGACTTCGGCATCGCTGGCGGATTCAGGCAGCTCAAACTTTTTTGCATCCTTGTCACGCAGGAAGGCGCGCGGTGAAGATACGCCCATTTTCTGGGCAATATCCTTCAACTCATCAACCGACAGCCGCTCGGACGCATTCATATATTTCCGGACCTCCGGCTCGACGCCATTTTCCTGCAACAAGGCGAGGCCTTTCTTCGAAGATCCGCAACCGGTGTGATGGATCAAAATGTAGGTCATGCGTCTGCTCCTGAATGTTCTCGAGTCAGACATAGTGGCTTCGCCTCATTCGACAATTGGTCAGACCCGCTTATTGGCAGAACTCGCAAGATGAGGCAGGCTGACAAGCATGACCATGGAATCCCATCACCCGACTCTCGACGCGGCGATCGCACTGCAATCCGAACTGGCGGCCCGCGCCCCGGAAATGGAAGAGGCGCGGCGGCTGCCCGCTGATCTCGCCAAAAAGCTCGCCGAGGGCGGTCTGTTCCGAATGGTGACACCGTCCGCCTATGGCGGTCTCGAATGCACCCCGCGCCAGATTGTCGATGCCGTCGAGGCCGTGGCGCAAGCCAATGCGAGTGCTGGCTGGTGCGTGATGATCGGCGCCACAACCGCAATGAATGCCGCTTATATGGACCCCGCAACGGCGCATGAAATTTATGATGATCCAATGATCATCTCAGGCGGCGTGTTCGCGCCCATGGGCAAGGCCGTGGTCGATGGCGATGACTATATTGTCAGCGGTCGATGGCAATGGGGCTCAGGCTCGGCCAATTGCACCTGGCTATGCGGCGGGTCCATGGTATTCGAGGATGGCGAGCTGCGCACCTTGCCGAGCGGTCGTCCGGACGCCCGGATGATGATCTTCCCGGCCGCAGACGTGGAGCTGATCGATACCTGGCACGTGATGGGGCTGAAAGGGACCGGGTCCGGCGATCTGGCCGTTGAAAACTTGCGCGTGCCCAAGGCCCGATCGGTCAGTCTGGTCGCGGACAAGCCTCTGATTGATGGCGCACTCTACAAATTCCCGGCTTTTGGCCTGCTAAGCCTGGGGGTCGCCGCGACAGCCATGGGCAATGCCAGGGGCGCGCTGGATGCGTTTATCGATCTGGCCGGCGTGAAGAAAAGCCAGGGATCCCGTAAAACGCTGGGCGAGCGGGCGCCGGTTTTGCTCGAAACCTCGCGCATGATGGCGGCCTATCGCGCGGCGCGGGCCTATTTGCGTGATGAGATTGAAAAGACCTGGGATGTTGCCCTGAATAGCGAAGACATTCCGGTCGAACGGCGCGCCGCGCTGAGAATGGCCTGTACGCACATGGTGCGCACCAGCGCCGATATCTGCCGATCCTGTTATGATCTGGGTGGGGGCGCCGCCTTGTTCGAGGCGAGTGATTTGCAACGCCGGTTCCGCGATGCGCATGCCATGACCCAGCATATCGTCACAGCGCCATCGACCTGGGAACTGACGGGTCGGCTTTTCTTCGATCTTCCGACCGATGCAAGCATGATTTAGGGGGGCGTCGCGGGCCCTATTCTGCTTCCGCGATGACCTCATCAGATCCGCGCGACAGGGTTTTCATGACGCCATCGGCTTCATCAGCGGCCTCTGCAGGCGCCTCTTTCTTGCGGGCATAAGTCCGACGTTTCGGGGCATCAGCAGGGGTGTCTTCCGCGGCCTCGACCGGCGCCGGCGTGTCCGCATCGCCGCCATTCTCACTCGCCTCTTCGCGCGGCTTGCGGCTGCGGCGACGGGGCTTGCGTTCGGGGGCGTCTTCCGCCGCTGCGGCGTCCGCGGTGTCTTCACTCGCCTCTGACTCGACAGCAGCGTCGGCGTCACCGTCCGCCTCCGCTTGCGCAGCGCGATCGGCTTCGCGCTGGGCGCGTTCTTCAGCCTTGGCCGCCTCGCGCGCTTCGCGCTCAAGACGGGCTTCTTCTTTCTGCTTTTCAAACACCGCAACGATGCGGGCATAGTGTTCCGCATGCTGGAACAGCGCTTCGGCCTTCACGCGGTCACCCGAAGTTTGGGCGTCGCGGGCATATTGCATGTACTTGTCGAGAATTTGCTGCGCAGACCCGCGAATGCGGACGTCTGGCCCGTTGCTCTCATAGTGACGGTTTGGGTTTGGATTATTGTTATTATTCCCACCCGACCGGCGACGGCGCTTGCGCTGCATAGCCATAGGCAATTCCTGATCTTCTAAGTCCGGTACTCGGACGGTTTACACGCGAGGGGGTTACTCGTTTCCTGAAATGTCGCGCTGACTTTAAGGTCGGACAGGTAGCCCCGATGTCACTGACCTTGACCCTTAGGTAGCGCGCCAAATCAGATTCGCCAAGGGGGTTTCTGCTAAGATTTTCGCGCCGCAATCGCGCGGTCATGTCCGGCGAGATCCTGCTTATGCAGCAGATCCACAAAGCCTGCCTCGGTCAGAAGCGCCGTCACCGCCTGTTTCTGGTCATACCCAATCTCGAAGACGAGATGGGCGCCAGATTTCATCTGATCGGCCGCGAGGGCGATGATCTCTCGGTAGGCGTCGAGGCCATCCGGACCGCCATCCAGGGCAGACATAGGATCAAAATCACGCACTTCGGGGGCAAGCGTTGGGATAATTTCGCTACATATATAAGGCGGATTGGAGATGATCAGGTCACAGCTGGACCAGCCGGACCAGTCCGACCAAACGCCTTGAAAGACATCCGCCCGATCTGCCAGGCCCAGCGACTCGACGTTTTCGAGCGCCAGAGCGGTGGCCTCTACACTCGCCTCAACCGCAACACCTTTCGCTTTTGGACGTTTTGCCAGTATGGCGACCAAAAGCGCGCCGGTCCCGGCGCCCAGATCCGCAATATGACATCCGTCCTCGGGAAGCAGACCAAGCGCCAGATCAACAACGATTTCGCTATCAGCCCGCGGGATCAGCGCTCTGGAATCGGTTCTAAGGGTGAGCCCGTAAAACTCGGTCTGACCAGCAATATGCGCGAGCGGCATCCGCTCGAGCCGCATTTGCAACATGGCTTCGAACGCTTCGATCACCTGCGCAGTCGGCACATCGTTTTCTCGGGCGATCAGTCCGGCTGACTCGAGTTTGCTGGCCAGTAACATAAGTCGGCGCGCATCTCGCACGGCGTCCTCAATTCCAGCTTGCCGAAGACGAGCCGATCCGAGGTCAATCAATCCGCCATAGGTAAGGTCGCTCACGCGTCTTCCATGGCAGCGAGCCGGCGGGCCTGGTCTTCGGTCATCAGCGCCCCGACCACATCTTCCAGCTTGTCGCCCGCGATAATCTTGTCGAGCGCATATAGAGTTAGCCCGATGCGATGATCGGTGACGCGGTTTTCCGGATAATTATAGGTCCGGATCTTCTCTGACCGGTCGCCTGAACCGACTTGCGAGGCGCGGGCCTCGGCGCGTTCGGCGTCGCGTTCCTGTTTCTCTTTTTCATAGATCCGGATTTTCAGCTGCTGCATCGCCTTGTCGCGGTTCACATGCTGGGACTTTTCCGAACTGGTGGCGACAATGCCGGTGGGCAAGTGCGTGATCCGCACCGCCGAGTCTGTCGTGTTGACGTGCTGTCCGCCGGACCCAGACGCGCGCATGGTGTCGATCCGGATATCTTCCTGGCGAATCTCGATCTCGACATCTTCAGGCGCCGGCAGGACGGCGACCGAGGCGGCCGATGTGTGGACCCGGCCCTGCGTTTCGGTGGCAGGCACTCGCTGAACCCGGTGGACCCCGGATTCCCATTTCAGCCGGCCATAGACGCCGTCGCCTTCGACATTTGCGATGATTTCCTTGTAACCGCCGACATCGCCTTCCGAGGCGCTTTGCAGGTCGATCTTCCAGCCCTGTAATTGGGCGTATCGCGAATACATGCGGAACAGGTCGCCGGCAAACAAAGCCGCCTCGTCGCCGCCGGTCCCGGCACGGACTTCAAGCACAATGCTGGCCTTGTCATCCGCATCCTTCGGCAGGAGCAAGAGCTGCATTTCGTTTTCGGCGTCCGGAATCCGCGCTTTCAGATCATTGACTTCTTCCTGCGCCAGTTCCGCCATTTCGGCGTCATCGCCCTTGGTCATCGCTTCCGCCTCGGCCAGGCCTTCGCGCATCGCAATCAGATCGCGAGCGGCCTCAACGACGGGCTTCAGCTCGGCATGCTCCCGCGACAGCGCGACGATCTCGCTGCTATCAGTGGTCGCGCCCATACGGGCTTCGACTTCGTCAAAGCGATCAATGACTTGCTCAAGGCGGGACTGAGGTATCGTGGCCATGCCCCGCCTCTAAACCGGATTGGCGCCTACAGGAAGACCCGAATGACTTCCTTGCCCGCCATCACAAACAGAACAATTGAGCCCAGCGCGAAGACCAGGAATCGCAAGGCGACTTTCGGCGACAGAGCCTGAACAAAGGAATGCAGGACCCGAATGCCGACATAGGCATAACCGAGATTCATCATCAGGCTGTCCGCCCCGCCGGTCAGCGCCGCAAAGACCATGAGGGCATAGAATAGCGTCGGCTGCTCATGCAGGTGATTGTAATTGTCGGCAATCGCCCGGACATTGGCTGGCAATCTATCGCCATATGTGCCGGGGTGGCGTGCCTCGTCCGGATCAATCTTGGCCTTTGTCATGGCCGGGATCCGGGTCGCATACATCCACAGCCACATGATCAGCGTCCAGCAGACCATTAACAGGACTGGCGTCAAAAACCCTAATAGTTCAGCCTGGTAGTTCGTCACAAACTCGCCAAAGCTGATCGTCGGGACTTCCATTTCCATCGATTTTTCCTCCCAGATTGTTGTTATCCGGGCAGGCTAGGCGTCATCGCGCCGATTGCAAACCCGTATCGTTGCGCGACTCAGCGTCGAAATGGGCGTTCATGAAACGGGTAAAGGCATCAATATCTTCCGACACCACGCTGTGCCCGCCGACGCGCAACCAGTAGCTGATATCGGCACCGGGATCGAAATCCCGCATGCCTGCACCGCTCGGCAGGCCGTCGGCCCCAACCGATTCGTAAACCGGGTCAGCGGCCTGGGCCAGCACAAAGGAGGAGTTCGGATCTGACCAGACATCTCGCCGACCATTGCCCAGAAAGATCGGTTTCGGCGCCGACAATGCCAGCAGGAAATGCTGGTCCAGCGTCAGATCAAGGCCATTTTCCAACTCTTCGCCAAGGCCGGGACGCACCCAGTGCGGGTAGGATTTGGCCATACGCTTCAAGGTCTCGCCGGTGGTCGATCGCGACGACGAGCCGCCGCCAAAGCCGGATTGATGCGCCACAGCCGCCGCAATTCGATCCGACCATCCGGATGCAATCAGGGCGGATTTGCCATATCGGGAATGGCCAATCGCGGCGATCGCGTCGGCATCAATCCGCGCATCCTCGCCAAACACGCCAGCGGCGGCATGAAATCCATATGCCCAGGCCATCAATGTACTGGTCGGTGCGGGTCCCGGCGACAGGTCAGCCATAACCAATTGCGCCGCATCATTGCTGTCCGGAACAAAGCTCCAGCCCGGGAAGCTGGCATAAGCGAGCCCGGCATCAAAATAGCGGTCGATCGGGGCATAAGCGATATAAGTGCCGAATATATTTGTCGCGATGAAGCCGGTCGCACCGGTCATATTCGTGCCGTCACAGACAGCACCGCCAAACTCGGTCACCGGGTCATTCGGGAAGACCGAACAATTATCGGAGAAAGTCTGGCTGATCAGCAGTGGAACGGGCCGGTCACTGGCCTGATTGGGGATGGCGATCACAACCGGAAAACTGCGCGCGCCGTCGCCAGCGCCAATCGTCAGGGTGATTTCCTCAAGCGTGCCGCGGCCATCAAGGTAATTGTCATCAATCATACGCGCCGCACTTGCCGATACGGGCAAACCGCCAGGCCAGGGACCATAAAGCTCGGCCTCCAGCGTCGCGCGCGTGGCATCCGGATCAAATGGCAGGGAAATGTCCGGGCGCGGGACCGGCTTATTGTCCGTATCCAGGCTGGCATAATTAAGCCCCAGCATGGTGCAGGCCGACATGCCTGTGACAATGATAATGAGCAGCACCAGCCGAATGGCCCATTTGAAAGTCTGCCAGATCATGCCGTGTCTCCTGAGGATCGCTCATTCCCGATTAGCGAGACCGGGCAGGATGGCAAGTGGGGGCAAAATTCATCCCCTTCACGAGTTCGCGATCTCCGACTAGAAAAATCTGATGAAAGCGATTCTGAAAATTCTTGTCTTGTCCGTTCTGGGACTCATTTTTGGCGGCGCATCGGCGGTTTGGCTTGGTGGATTGATTCCGAACAGCCCACGCACCGGTGACACGATCAACATACAGGGTTGGCAAAGCGATTGGTCGATCGGCTCGGCGAGTGCGAACCCATATGTTCGCGCCCGCGTCGCCCGAAATGGCTTGCTGGCCATGCGCAAGGAAGAGGCCGTCTATTTCGCGACGGTCACTGACGATACCGGGGCGCGCTTGAATGATGCCTGCACCTATCGCGTCGCGGGGGGCGATTTTCCGGCCAAGTGGTGGTCGATCACATTGTATGATGCCGACAGTCGTCTGCCGATGAATGAAGATCAGCATTTGTCCTTCGATCAAACCAAAGCCCGGTCTTTATCCGGCGGCAATGACGGGCGCTGGTCCTTCCAGATCTCGCAAGAGCCGCCCGCGTCTGATACGGCCGCCTGGGTGTCGAGTCGCGCTGCATCTTCTTTCGACGTGATGTTGCGCTTGTATCAACCAAATGCCGATTTGCTGGCGGATCCAGAAGCCGAACTTGAACCCCCTACCATCGAGCAGCTGTCATGTACGGACGGAGCCAGCTGATGCGGTGGTTGATTGCCCTCCTGATATTTGCCGTCAGCGCGACGGTCGGCCACTTCGTCACGCTCTCCCGAATCCCGAGCTTTATCATGGGCCAAGTCCATCAGGCGCTGGAAGCGCAAGGCGTGACGGAGTATGTCTGGGTCCAATCCCCGAGGCAAACTCCGCAATCTCAGCAAATTGTCCGGCCCTCGCCAGACATTGCTTACGCCATCTGTCGATTTGACACCAAAGATGGACCGGTCCGGATCAGCGCCCCGACCTGGGAGGCATATGGCACCTTATCGGTCTTCAATGCCCGGACCGACAATGTCTTCGCGCAAAACCTCGACCAGGACCCTGAATCCAAAGAAATAATTATACGTCGAAAACCTGATCCAGCGACACCTGATGCCGTGATCATGTCAGGGGTGGGCATCGCCCTCATCCGTCGGCTGGCCCCGACGCAAGAGTCGCATGACCGCGCTGCCGACCTGATCAATGAGTCGCTCTGCGAAAAGCTGTAGAAGAACGGATTATTCCGCGGCGACCGAATCCGCGTCTCGCTGCGCCTTCAGACTCTCTGCCTTGGCCTCCACTTGCGCCACGATATGGTCGACCATATCCGCATTGGACAACTTGTGATCCGGGCGCCCGGACACGTACATCATGCCGCTTTCCTTGCCACCGCCGGTAAAACCAAGATCGGTCATCGCCGCTTCGCCCGGGCCATTCACGACACAGCCAATGATCGACAGCGTAATCGGTTCGGCGATATGGGCCAGACGCTCTTCCAGAGTCTGAACTGTGGCGATCACATCGAAGCCCTGACGCGAACAGCTCGGACAGGAAATAATATTCACCCCGCGCGTGCGCAGGCCGAGCGATTTGAGCATGTCATAGCCGACTTTGACCTCTTCAACCGGGTCGTCGGACAGCGAAACCCGGATCGTATCGCCAATGCCCATCCAGAGCAGGTTGCCCATGCCGATTGAGGATTTGACCGTCCCGATTCGACGGCCACCAGCCTCTGTAATGCCAAGATGCAAGGGGGCATCGGTGGCCTCGGCGAGCTGTTGATAAGCGGCGACGGCGAGGAACATGTCCGACGCCTTGACGCTGATCTTATAGTCATGAAACCCGAGATCATCGAGAATGCGGGCATGATCCAGCGCGCTTTCGACCATCGCATCCGGGCATGGCTCCCCATATTTTTCCAGCAAATGTCGCTCAAGGGATCCGCCATTCACGCCAATCCGGATGGAGCAGCCATTATTGCGCGCGGCGCTGACGACTTCCTTTACACGATCCGGTGAGCCGATATTGCCCGGATTGATCCGCAGACACGCGGCGCCCGCTTCAGCCGCTTCAATGCCGCGTTTATAGTGAAAGTGAATGTCCGCCACGAGCGGAACCGGCGATCCTTTTGTGATGGCAGAAAAGGCAGCGGTCGAGTCTTCATCCGGGCAGGAGACGCGAACAATATCCGCCCCGGCATCGGCCGCGCGCTGAATTTGTGCCAGCGTCGCCGCCACATCCGGGGTGGGCGTATTGGTCATGGTCTGAACCGAGATCGGCGCATCGCCGCCGACCAGAACGCTGCCGACGCGGATTTGCCGCGATTGGCGGCGCTCAATATTGCGCCATGGACGGATCGGATTATGGGTCATATGCGCACCCTGCACTGTCGCTCAGCGCCTCATGTGGCCTCAGAATGCGGCGAGGTAAAGACCCCTCTATGCCGCACAATTTGCAAAAAATTTAGTGGATCGTGTCAAGTTCCGGGAAATCCCGATCTGCTATGGCGACCATAGGGGATTGTAAACCGATGGAGCGTGTGATGCGCCAATTGCCGATTCCAGGCGTGTTTGCAGCGCGCTGGCAGAAAAAATTTGAAGCGTTTTGCGACGACAAGCGCGGCATTGCCGCGGTCGAATTCGCTCTGATTGCCATGCCCTTCTTCTTTCTGATTTTCGGGCTGCTGGAAGTCTGCGTGATTTTCATCATGTCATCGATCCTGGAACACGCGGCCAGCGAAGCGGCGCGTCAGATCCGGACGGGTCAGTTACAGAATTCCGGTCTCGCCGGTACGGCAATGGAATCGTCTTTTCGTCAGGATGTCTGCGACGAACTGTTTGGTCTGATGTCCTGCGACACGCGCTTGAAAACGGACGTGCAGGTCTTTGCTGACTTTAGCGCGACCGGCTCGACGCCCGCGCTCGATTTCGACAGCACGACGGGCGATCTGAACAATAGCTGTTTCGGGTTTTCGGCTGGCGGCCAGAACCAGATTGTGGTCATCCGCGTCTTTTATGAGTGGGATTTGATCATTCCGGTCATGAGCGCGCCCTTGGCCAACATGTCCAATAATCGGCTGCTGCTGCAATCCACGGTCGCCTTCCGCAACGAGCCGTTCGGGAATTCAGGATCTGGTGGTCCTGGCAATCCGGCTGGTTGTTAAGGCACGAGGTTTCGAGGTGTATGATGAATAGGTTCTCCTTTTCCCGACGCAAAGATTTCGCGAAATCCGAATCCGGCATTTCAGCGGTCGAGTTTGCACTGATCGCGCCGCTGATGGCCGTGATCTATTTCGGTTGTATCGAGCTATCCTTGATGATGACACTCGATCGGAAAGTGACCGGGGCGACGGCGGCATTGGGTGACCTGACAGCGCGGGCGTCAAACGTCACCAATGACGATCTGTCCGACATTTTCGAAGCGACGCGGATGGTCATGCAGCCGAGCGACATGTCAAAGGCAGACATGCGCGTCACCAGTCTGATCGATGATGGTACCGACGCCGATTCCTCAGACGGAATTGACGCAAAAGTCGTGTGGAGCGATGCCTGTGGTAGCCTCTCGGCCCTCGCCACTGACGCGACCGTGACGATACCTGCCAATCTTGTGCCGACCAATGGCACGATCATCATGGCCGAGATCGAATATCCGTTCGATTCTCCGATCGGGTTCTTTTTCCAGAACCAGAAAGACCTGACGGACAAGTTTTACCTGCGCCCACGCCGCGTGGACTCGATCACGCGCGACACCTCAACCGGGACAGTGACTTGCGGCTATACCCCAACGCCGCCCCCATAGCGCTCGCTAGGCCTGTGGACTTTCCTTGAGATATTCGGGCGTCTTGTCAGCCCGGACCGTGCAAATGATGGCGAGGCCCGTCGCCAACAGGACCAGAACCGGCGCGAATCCCGCGCGCTGGTCATTGGTCAGCCCGGTGACCAGCGCAACCGATCCGGGGCCAAGCCAGACAGTGACGCTGCCCGCCATTGCATAGAAACCAAAAAACTCGCCAATCTTCTGCGGCGGTGCAATGTGCACCAGCATATAGCGGCTGGAAGAAATCGTCGCGACCAGAAAAATGGTCCCGGGAATGACAGCCAGAACGTAAACGAGGTCCGACAAGGTGCTGAACACACCACCCTCCCAAACCGTGTGTCCGGCCGGGATCAGTCCGAACAGAATCGCATCCTTGGTGATTGAGATCTGAAAGGCGCCAATCAGGATCGCCATGCTCAGCTCGAACATGAGCGCGCGTTTCGGGCCGAACAGGCGATCGAGCACTCCCCCGAAGAAGGCGCCAATCACGGCGAATGAAGAGGCCAGAATGCCATAGACAGCCAGCTGTGCACCTTCCCATTCCAGCACGCCGCTGACATAGACACCGCCTATGGTCAGCATCGCTGCGATCCCATCGGCATAGATCATCCGGCCGACCAGATAGCGCATCACATTGGGATGCTGTTGAAACCGACTCTTGACCCAGGAATAGGGATGCACGCGATTGGCCGGATTGCGGAAGTCTTTCAGTGCCTGGCCCCAGGTCGCATCCTTCTTGTAGACGTCCGGCATCATCAGGAAGAAAGCGGTCATAAAGATCAGCAACCAGAACCCGATCGTGGGCGCAGACAGGCGCGACACATCGATTGCTGTGAGACCAAAGGGGGGATTGGTGCTCAGCACGAACACGGCGATCAGCAGCATCATTCCAGCCCCATTCCCCATGGCCAGGCCGAGACCGGAGACAAGCGGCAACGCTTTCGGCTCCCCTGCCCCCGGCAGCATCGCATTGTGGAGCAGCTCAGAGACCGTGTAACTGCAATAGCCGACAATCAGGAGGAACATTCCGATCGGAATCGCACCCGGCAAATCTGGCGTCACGAAACCCAGCAGGATGGAACACAGCGCCAGGACCGCGAACGTGAAGAAAATAAGTGGTTTCTTGCGGCCGCCATGGTCCACGACGCTTCCAAGAATCGGCGAAACAAAGGCCATAATCACGCCGGCAATGGCGATTGTGGCGCCGATCAGGGTCTGACCCAGTGCGCCATCATTAATGACAGAACTGGCAAAATAGGGCGTGAAAATGAAGATGACGACGATGTTGTAATACGGGTTGCGGGCCCATTCGAACGACGCCCAGCCAATCCCCTTTTTGCCAAACGCGCTGCCAGTGGCCGGTTCGACGCCGCTTTCCGCACCTGTATTTGCATCAGCCATACTCTCGTCTCCCCGATTGCGCATCTGTCGGCGCGGTCCAGGTGACCCTGAAACAATCCGTCCGGCTTGGAAAGGGTGGACGCTGCAGACCAGAGCTGCGACACAGACTGCGCTTGACGCCCGCGCTGGCGGCGATAAACACAGCGCAAATTGGTTCGGAGACGATCATGGCGGCAAGCGACTACACACGCGGCGAAATGGAAATTGAAGCTCAAAAGAGCATGTATGTCGGCACAATGAAGGCCGGGGCCTGGGGCGCGATTATCACGCTGCTCATGCTGGGCTATGCAACCTTCACCTTGTCCATGGGCATGCCCTGGCTGGTGGCGCTTGTGGTCTGCGCTGGCGCTGGCATCGTGATTGGCCTCGGCATGGGTTTTGGCGGCGCCTGGGTGGCGACGATTGTCGCGCTGTCCGGACTGGCGCTCTTCGTGCAATTGCTGATCGTCCTGTTCAGTATGGCGCTCTAGATCAGCGCTTAATCCCTGAATTGCAAAAGCGGCTGCAATGTCAGCCGCTTTTTTTGTGTCGCCAATTGCTGGCGCGAATCAGCGAACGCTCCTAATTTAGCCAGATGGCAGACAGCGCCCCCCTTTCCTCTCGTCCGGTGATCCGGCAATTGCCACCCGATGCGGTCAATCGCATTGCCGCGGGTGAAGTGATTGAACGCCCGGCGGCCGCGATCAAGGAACTGGTCGAGAATGCCCTCGATGCCGGCGCCCGCGCGATCCGCGTCAGTATTGAAGAGGGCGGGCTGAAGCGGATGATTGTCGAAGATGATGGCTGCGGCATGAGCGCGGACGATATGCGGCTCGCGCTGGAACGCCACGCCACGTCCAAGCTCAAACCGGACGAACATGGCCGGATCGACTTGCTCAACATTCACACAATGGGTTTTCGCGGGGAGGCTCTGCCCTCGATCGGCTCTGTCAGCCGGATGACCGTGACGTCGCGCGCGGCTGGCGAGGATGCCGCCGAGATGTTCATCGAGGCCGGCCGGATAGAAGGCCCCAAGCCGGCGGCTTTTTCCGGATCCGGCCTGACCGGCACGCGGATTGAAGTCCGGGATCTTTTTCACGCGACCCCGGCCCGTCTGAAATTCATGAAGACGGAACGGTCAGAGACGCTGGCCATTACCGATACGCTGAAACGGCTCGCTATGGCCCGCGCCGATGTCGCCTTCTCGCTTGAAAGCAATGGCCGCAACGTGTTCCGCTATGCCGCTCATCCCGAAGGCCCAGACGGACAACTCGAACGCCTTGGCGCGATTATGGGCCGCGATTTTCGTGAGAATGCGCTGCAGATTGATACGGATCGCGAAGGGGTGCGCCTGACCGGGTTTGCCGGTCTGCCGACGCTCAATCGCGGCAATGCGCAGCGCCAATATCTGTTCGTCAATGGTCGGCCGGTAAAGGATCGGATGCTGAACGGGGTCATCCGGGCCGCCTATCAGGACTTTCTGGCCCGCGATCGCCATCCCATGGCGGCGCTCTTTGTCGATCTTGATCCTGAATATGTCGATGTGAATGTGCATCCCGCCAAGACGGAAGTCCGCTTTCGCGATGCCGGAAATGTCCGCGGCCTGATCATCGGCGCCTTGCGCCATGCGTTGGCGGCAGCGGGTCATCGCGCCAGTACGACGGTCGCCGCTGAAGCGCTCGGCAAGGCCCGGGCTGAACCGGTCCAGGCCGATGTGTTCCGGCCATCCACATTATGGTCAGACGGGCAGCCTCATCCCGGCTCATCCGCGCCCCATCCCGCCCCAGCGGCATGGGATCCAGCGTCTGCCGTCGCCACCAAGCCACCGGCGACCTATGAGGGCGGCCTGTCAGCCCGGGTTGAGCCGGATGCCGGCGTCGCCACACCCGACCAGCCGCTTGGCGTGGCGCGGGCGCAATTGCACGAGACTTATGTCGTGGCCCAGACTGAGGATGGCATTGTCATTGTCGATCAACATGCCGCGCATGAACGCCTCGTCTATGAAGACATGAAACGCCAGATGGCGGCCGGCGGCGTCAAACGCCAGGCCCTCCTGATCCCTGACATTGTCGAGATGAGCGAGGATGAAGCCGCGCGTGTCATCGCTCGCAGTGATGAACTGGCCGAGCTTGGCCTGGAAATCGAACCTTTTGGCGTTGGTGCCATTTGTATCCGCGCAACCCCGGCTTTGTTTGGCGAGATGGATGCCGTCGGCCTGATACAGGATCTGGCCGATGATTTTGCTGAATATGATGCCGGGCTTGCCTTGAAAGAGCGGTTCGAGGACGTCATGGGCAATATGGCCTGCCGCGGGTCTGTACGGGCCGGTCGACGTCTGAACGCCGAGGAAATGAACGCCTTGCTGCGCCAGATGGAAGCCACACCGCATTCCGGACAATGCAATCATGGTCGACCGACTTATGTCGAATTGAAGCTCGCCGACATTGAGCGCCTATTTGGACGCCGTTAACGCTTTCGCTCAAAAAATAACCAAAATTCAACCGTGACTTGCATATGTGCGCATATGGGAAAGTCAGCTCAATCCGATGATGCGCGTAGATTTGGCGGGGTTTCGATTGCCCTCGTCGCCTTGCTTGTGTTTGGCGGACTGCAAATCTGTTTTCTGGCGCTTGATGCGGTGTTTCAGTTTCCGCACTGGGTCATGATGGCGGAGGCCACGGCCGCCCTGGGGGTCACTCTGCTCTGCGTGCTCCTCGTCGCGCGGGCTGAGAAGCGCGCCAATGAGGCGGATGCGATCGCTGAGTCGCAGCTGTCACATCTCGCGGATTTCGCCACGGATCTCTATTGGGAAACCGACTTGGAAGGCCTCGTCATCGCGGCCGGCGGGCGCCTCATGAAAACCGTGGTGCCAGACAAGAGCCGGATCATCGGACAGCATTATCTCGACGTGATCCATCTCGAAGAGGCCGAGATGGAAAAGATGTTGAACGCGTTGCAAGCGGTGAAGCCCTATTCCGATATTCTCTCGAAACTGAATGATCCGCACGGCAAACGCTATTTCATTTCACTGTCAGCCACCCCGCGTTTCAATGCCGCCGGCGATGTGATCGGCTATCTCGGCGTCGGAACGAATGTGACCCGTCGGATCGAGGCGCAAGGACGGCTGCGGCATATGGCCGAGCATGACATGCTGACCGGCCTGTCCAATCGCTATGCCTTCCAGAACAAGATTGAAGGCGATGTCAGCGCCAGCGACGATGATGAGAATGTTGCTCTGCTCGCCATCGACCTGGATAATTTCAAGGCCATCAATGACACCTATGGCCATCAGGCCGGAGACGCTCTGCTCAGTCAGGTGGCCAAACGCATTCGCCGGACCATTCGTGGCCGCGACTGGGCCGCGCGCCTGGGCGGTGATGAATTTGTCGTGGTCACCCATGATGTCGCCAATCCAATGGATGCGTGCCTGATGGCAGCGCGGCTGATTACTGCCTTGTCGCGCCCGTATCAGATTGGCGGTCTGGAACTGAAATGCAGCGCCTCCGTCGGCGTCGCCTGCGCCCCCATCCATGCCCGCAATGCCCGGACCTTGATGAAATGCGCAGACCTCGCCTTGTATGAAGCCAAGGGAGATGGCCGGAGCTGCTACCGACTGTTCGAGACACCGGGCGCTCAGGGCGCCGCCGTCAACTAAAGGCTGGCGCGGAGCATCCAGGCGGTTTTATCCGCAATCGTCGCCCGCTGAGTCAGCAGATCGACGGTGACATCATCACCGACGTCTGACGCCGCATTGATGCCATCTCGCGCAGCCCGCGCCACCGCTTCATGACCGCGCACCAGATTGGCGATCATCGCATCTGCGTCCGGCACGCCATTGTCTGGCAGGATGCTGGCCTGCTCCAGCATCTCTGCGGAGGATCCTGGTGCAAACTCGCCAAGCGCCCGGATCCGTTCGGCGATTTCATCCAGCGCCGCCCACAGCTCTGTGTATTGGGCCATGAATTCGGCGTGCAAGGCCTGGAATCTTGGGCCTGTGACGTTCCAGTGATAGCCATGCGTCTTCACGTAAAGCGCATAGGTTTCGCCCAGCAGTCGTTTCAACGCGTCAACGGACCGGGCGCGTTCGGTGTCGGTCAATCCAATTTCAATGTCCATCGGAGTTTCCTTTCATTCAGACCCCCATCAGGTGGCGTCTGAATGCCGACATTCAAATTGAAATCAGGCACGCCCGATATAGAGAAAACCTATAGATCGGCGCTATTTCAGTGAGGCACAAAATTTCTGAATACGGGCGGTCGCATCCTGCAATGCCTCCGTAGAGGTTGCATAGGAAACACGGAAAGCAGGTGAAAGGCCAAATGCCTCGCCCATAACCACCGCGACTTTCTCCTGCTCCAGCAATTCGGAGGCGAAATCCGTGTCGGTCTCAATCCGCTTGCCAGACAGCGCCGTCTTGCCGATCGCCCCGGCGCAGGATGGATAGACATAGAAGGCGCCTTCCGGCGTCCCACAGGTCAGGCCCTCTGCCTTGTTCAGTTCGGCAACCACCATATCGCGGCGCTGGCGAAACACTTCATTTCGCTCGGCCAGGAAACCATGGTCACCGTTCAGGGCTGCAATGGCCGCATATTGCGAAATTGAGCATGGATTGGACGTGGTCTGACTGATCACCTTGCGCATCGTCTTGATCAAAGCCTCTGGTCCCGCCGCATAGCCGATCCGCCAACCGGTCATGGCATAGGCTTTTGAAACCCCGTTCATGGTCAGCGTCCGATCGTAAAGGTCCGGCGCGACCTGCGCGATCGTGCTGTATTCGAAGCCGTCATAGACCAGGTGCTCATACATATCATCGGTCAGCACCCAGACTTGCGGATGACGCATGAGAACCTCGGCCAGGCCCTGCAATTCGGCCCGCGTATAGGCCGCGCCGGTCGGGTTGGAGGGCGAGTTCAGGATCAGCCATTTGGTGTTCGGTGTGATCGCCGCTTCCAGCGCTTCTGGTGTCAGCTTGTACTTGGCGTTCGGCCCACAGGACACGATGACCGGCGTGCCGCCGCACAGTTTCACCATTTCGGGATAGCTGACCCAATAGGGCGCCGGGATCACCACTTCGTCGCCCGGATTCAGCGTGGACACGAGCGCATTATAAAGCACCGGCTTGCCGCCGGGCGCGACGTGCACCTGTGCCGGGGTGTAAGAGAGGTCATTGTCGCGCTTGAACTTGGCACAAATGGCCTGCTTCAATTCCGGTAGACCATCGGCCGGTGTATATTTGGTCTTGCCGGCATCGATCGCATCCTTGGCAGCCTGCTTGATATGATCGGGTGTGTCGAAATCCGGTTCCCCTGCACCCAGACCAATCACATTCTCACCCGCCGCCTTGAGTTCTGCGGCTTTGGTTGTCACCGCAATGGTTGCGGATGGGGCCACGCGGTTAACCGCTTCGCTTAAGATGAGTTGGCTGGCCATGACTCAGGTCTCCGTGTCTGAGCCGCCCGTGTAATCTGCAATCGAGGCCGGGGCAACATGTCGAATTTGCAATGTTTCAATTAAATTTTCACGGTTCTATTTAGCGTTGTGTTGAGACTTCTCGACTATTTTTGACCGGATATGGAGACCCGAGGATCCGAACAATGTGGTTTGAACACGGTTCAAGTACAGGACTGTATGAGCGCGCGATCGATCAGTTTATGATCGACGTGAAGTTCTATGTCGGTGAAGTCCATACATACGTCACAGATCTGACCGTGGCCGAGCGATTGCTCGCACTGTGCGTCATGATCCTGTTCCTGATCTATGTGATCGTTGCACGCGCACGCCGCAAGTATAATCCAGGCAGCTTGGGGCGTCAGTTCGCCACTGCGGTTCTGGTGCTCGGCGTGGTGATGATTGGCGGCAATATCATTTTTGGGACCGGCGCCGGCGCTTATAGCGGTATTTTCAGCATCTAGGCTTTCCGACCACATGCGCCTAAATGAGGGCCATGTCTGAGTCGTCCAGCCCTGCCCCCCGCAAGCGCGGGGTCGATGTCATCAAGGACAATCTTTCACGCCTGCCGAAAAAGCCGGGCGTGTATCGAATGTTCGGGGAAGACGACACGGTGCTTTATGTCGGCAAGGCCAAGAATCTGTCGGCCCGTGTTTCGTCCTACACACGCATTGGCGGCCATACGCAGCGGATCGCGGCCATGATCCTGGCCACGGCACGAATGGAATTCGTGGTCACGGAAACCGAGACCGAAGCGCTGTTGCTGGAAGCCAGCCTGATCAAATCGCTCAAGCCCCGATTCAACATCCTGCTGCGCGACGACAAATCCTTCCCTTACATTCTGATCCGGCGCGATCATGAGGCGCCGCAAGTGCTGAAATATCGTGGCTCGAAACAGGATCGCGGCGATTATTTCGGACCCTTTGCCAGCGCCAATGCTGTCACCCGCACGATCGACACGCTGCAAAAGGCGTTTCTGCTGCGGACCTGTGAGGATAGCGTCTTCTCGACTCGCCAGCGGCCTTGCATGCTGCATCAGATCAAACGCTGCTCCGCGCCTTGTGTCGACCTGATCAGCGAGGCGGATTATCAGGAATTGGCGGATCAGGCCGCCGACTTCTTGCGCGGCAAGGCGACGGACCTGCAGACCAGCCTCGCGGCGCAAATGGAAACCGCGGCCGAGGATATGGAATTTGAACGCGCCGCCAGTCTGCGCGACCGAATCCGCGCCCTGGCGCATGTGCGTGCGCAGCAGGACATCAATCCGGACGGGATTGAAGAAGCCGACATATTCTCCATCGCGATGGAAGGCGGCGTGTCCGCCGTACAGGTCTTCTTCATTCGTGCGGGTCAGAACTGGGGCGCGACCATTCACTTCCCGCGCCACGAAAAGGGTGAGAAGGAGGCTGATATTCTCGCGGCCTTCCTGGTTCAATTCTATGACAAGCGCCCGCCCCCGCGCCTGATCCTGACCAATCAGACGCCCGTCGATTCAGAACTGATCGCCGAGGCCCTTGCCCTGAAAGCGGATCGCAAGGTCGAAATTCGCACACCCCAACGCGGCGAGAAACGCGGTCTGGTCGAGCAGGCCAGCCGGAATGCCGCCGAAGCGCTCAGTCGCAAGCTTGCTGAAAGTGCGAGCCAGGCCCGCTTGCTCAAGGAAGTCGCCAAGGCATTTGATCTTGAAGAGCCGCCGAAGCGGATCGAGGTCTATGACAATTCCCACATTCAGGGCTCGAACATGGTGGGCGGCATGGTCGTGGCCGGACCGGACGGGTTCGAAAAGGGCCAGTATCGCAAGTTCAATATCAAGGATACGACTCTCGAACCTGGCGATGATTATGGCATGATGCGGGAAGTCATGCGCCGTCGCTTTGCGCGCGCCCTGAAGGAACGCGATGAAGGCAATGGCGCCAATTGGCCAGACCTGGTGCTGATTGATGGCGGTCTTGGACAATTGAGCAGCGTAATCGAGTCGATCGCGGATCTGGGGCTGTCGCCATCCGATGTGAATCTGGTCTCCATCGCCAAAGGCGTCGAGCGCAATGCTGGACGGGAACAATTCTTCCAGCCTGGGCGCGCGCCATTTCGATTGCCGGAAAACGCACCTGTGCTCTATTATCTGCAACGTCTGCGGGACGAGGCCCACCGCTGGGCAATTGGCGCCCATCGGGCCAAACGCAGCGCCGCGATCAAGAAGAATCCGCTGGACGAGATTGAAGGCATCGGCCCGTCTCGTAAGAAAGCGCTGCTCCAGTATTTCGGGTCCGCCAAGGGCGTAGCGCTGGCCAAGCTGGCAGATCTAAAGGAAGTCGATGGCGTCTCCGCCGCCCTGGCAGAACGCATCCATGGGCATTTCAATAGCGGTTAGCGATTGGCGCCTGGCACCCATTTCACATCATCAGCGCCATTATTGTTGGCGACCCGCCCAGCCACAAACAGCCAATCCGACAGACGGTTGGCATAGGCCAGAGCTTCCGGACTGACGATCTCCTCTTCCAGGGCCGAGAGTTCCGCAATCTGCCGCTCGGCACGGCGGCACAGCGTGCGGGCGACATGTAAATGGGCGGCCAACCGCGAGCCCCCTGGCAGAATGAAACTGTCCAGTGGTGCCAGGTCTTCATTCATCGCATCAATCTCGAACTCGAGCCGGTCGACTTGTGACTTGATGATCCGCAAGGGCTCCCATTCGAGTTTTTTGCCGCGATCAGGTGTGGCAAGGTCGGCGCCAAGATCAAACAGGTCATTCTGGATCCGGCGGATGGAGGCGAGCATCGGCTCCGGCGCCACCAGAGCGGCAACGCCAAGCGCCGCATTGGTTTCATCGACCGTGCCATAAGCGGTCACACGGGGATGCCATTTCTCAACTGGCTCACCGTTCGAGAGTCGGGTTTTGCCGCCATCGCCGGTCCGGGTGTAGATCTTGTCCAGCTTGACCATGGTCTAGAACAGATTGATCGAGCCGACGACAATTCCGAGCAGGACCAGCAGCGCCACAATCACGGCCTGTACGATCACCCGCGCCCGCATCAATTGATTGGACCGCGTCGGCTGGCCCTCATCTGTCTTGGTCAGATTGATCATTGCCATCACGAAAATGATGATGAGCAATCCAATGGCGGCGTAAGCGCCAAGCATCAGAGCAGTGGCCATGGGAGTAGCCTTTCAATTACCTGATCACTGACATAGAGCGCCGAGGCCCTCACGGCCATGGGGCAGGCAGCCGCGGCTAGTAAACGTAGGTTTCAACCCGGTCGACGCGGATCGTGTAAGCCGCATCTGCGAGCTCGGATTCCTGTGTCTGCGTAAACATGGTGCCTTCAATCCATACCGCCTGGGCCAGATTTCTCAGCTTGATCGGTTCGTCCGTCATCGCAAACACGGTCTGATTTGGCGGTGGCGGCGGCGCATGCAAACAGGCGCCATAATAAGGCACCAGCAGGAATTCGGTGATTTCGGCATTGGCGCCATATTCAAACGGCACGGTATAACCCGGGATGCGGACCTTGGTTTCGTTCAATTCCTTGACGGTATTGAACGTGCCGATCTGGATCATCTGATCTGCGGCCGACCCTTCAGCGATTGGGCCGCCAGAATAAAGCAAAGCCATTTGCTGCTGATACAGCTGGGCCAGGCGTTCTTCCTCGCCTTCCGGCATCAATTCTTCCCAGCCAATCTCGCGTACGCCACGCGCCGCCAGCGCGTTTGCGTCCGAGCCTGCTTCGGCAAGGCGCGTACTTTCTTCGGGCTCAGGCTCCGGGATACGATCGCCGACTTGCGGCTCGGAACCGGAAGATTGCGCTTCGGCTGCCGGTGCGTCAGCAGCGCCCACCTGGCCGCAAGCGACCAGGAGCCCAAGTGCGGCGGCTGTGATCAGAAACTGTTTCATCATTCTGCCAATCTAGAGGCCACGGACCCATTCGACCAGTCCCTTGGCGCGCTTGTGATCAGAGTTTGACAGTCAGGCCATCTGATAGCGACCGGCGCAGCGCTGTAATCGCTGGCCAAAGACCGAGGCATGTGGCGGCGAGGGTCACCGCGGCGATCGTGTAGAGATCCACCCAACCCGGACCTGTCCCGATCAGCGCGACGCCATATTGCGTCGACAGAATGGGCGCCGCGATCGCGAAGATGACCTGAATCAGGATCGCCCCCAGCAGCGCGCCCAAAAAGCCCAGCACCGCCGCTTCAGCGATGAGCAGGATCAGAATATGTCCTGGTCGCGCCCCGGTGGCCCGCAAGATGGACATTTCCCGGCGCCGCTCGTTCAGACTCGTCAGAATGCTGGTCAGGATCGAGACCAGGCCAACCGCAATCACAAAGGCCGAGACCGCCAGCAGGACCCGCTCGGCCGTACTCATGACCTGCCAGAGCTCGGCCAGTGCTTGCCCGGGTATGATCGCCAGCAAGGGTTCCGACATATTGGTGTTCAAGTCCCGCCGGGTCCGCAGGATGGTGCCGCGGCTCTTCAAACCGACGAATACGGCCGTCACGGTGCGCGGGGTCAAATCGAAACTTCGGATCATCTCTTCGGTAATCGAATC
>JBCCCT010000012.1:0-34918 GCA_039033355.1 Pseudomonadota bacterium
CAGGATGACCGAGATGAAGCTTCGATTCATGCCCTTACACATGATGTAAGACAGGATCGCCCCTGATGAACCAACCAAGGCGCCGGTAATGATCAGGGCAAAGTTGCCAAGCGTGAAGCCAAGCGCGGCTGCGGCCCAACCGGAATAAGAGTTGAGCATCGAGACAACGACCGGCATGTCAGCACCGCCGATTGGAATGATCAGCGTGATGCCAAGGATCAATGCCAGTCCTGTCAGGCCCCAGAAGGCCCAGGTGGCACTTCCGCCGCTCATCACCAGAACGACGATCAGGGCAACGATCCCAACCCCAAGCGCAATATTCAGCAAGTGACGGGCTGGCAGCATGATAGGCGCTCCGGACATGTTGCCATTGAGCTTGGCAAACGCGATCACAGACCCGGTAAAGGTCAGCGCTCCGATGGCAGATCCAAGCGCGAGCTCGATCAGCGATGCGGTGGCGAGACTGCCGACCGTGCCGATGCCGAAGCTAACCGGTGCGTAAAGGGCAGCGGCAGCGACCAGCACCGCGGCAAGGCCCACCAGAGAGTGGAAAGCGGCAACCAGTTGCGGCATGTCTGTCATCGGGATCTTGCGCGCGATATAGGCGCCGATGCCGCCGCCAATAACTGCGCCTGCAGCGAGAATGCCCCAGGTTGTCGGATCAATCGCGTCCCAGAACAGGATGATTGTGGTGACCACCGCGATGGTCATGCCGATCATGCCATTGCGGTTGCCGGCGCGGCTCGTCGCCGGACTGGACAGGCCGCGAAGGGCGAGGATGAAAAGGATGCCCGAAGCCAAATAAAGCAGGGGGGCCCAGGTCGATTGGAACTGTTCCATCGGACTAGTCTCCCTTCTTTTTGTACATTGCCAGCATGCGCTGGGTGACGAGGAACCCGCCGAATATATTGACGCAAGCCAGTGCCACGGCGATGCCGCCCAGCGCTTTGGCCATCAAGCCGCCTTCGTCGCCAAGGGCCGCTGTCGCAGCGACAATCGCGCCAACAATGATCACCGAGGAAATCGCATTGGTCACCGCCATAAGCGGTGTGTGCAGAGCCGGCGTCACCGACCAGACCACATAATAGCCAACGAAACACGCCATAGCGAAAATTGCGGCTAGATAGACAGTGGGGCTGATTGAGCTGGCTTCAGCGGCATAGGCAGGCAGGGCCATTGCCCCCGCCATAACGCCCAGGGTTAGGGCTTTTCTCATGAGGAAATCCTCTCATTCACAGTCTCGCCGCCGCGGGTCAGCATCATCGCGGTGACGATTTCATCATCAGTATCAAGGTTCAGACTGCCATCCTCGGCTGTGATCAGCGGCAAGAAGGCAATCAGGTTTTTGGCGTAAAGCGCGCTGGCGTCGGCCGGCAAGTGGGCTGGCAAATTGGTAAAGCCCGCGACTTTGACGCCGCCTTCATCAACAATCACGTCAGGTTGTGAGAGCGGGCAATTGCCGCCCTGGCTGACCGCCATGTCAACGATCACAGAGCCAGGCCGCATGGTCTTGACCATGTCCTCGCTGACCAGGACCGGCGCGGGCCGCCCGGGGATCAGCGCGGTGGTGACCACGATATCCTGTTTCGCGATATGGCTGGCGACGAGCTCGGCCTGTTTCTTCTGATACTCGTCCGACATCTGTTTGGCATAGCCGCCAGCGGTTTCGGCCGCCTTGAATTCTTCATCCTCGACCGCGACGAATTTCGCGCCGAGCGAGGCGACTTGTTCCTTTGCCGCCGGGCGGACATCGGTTGCCGTTACCACTGCACCGAGGCGGCGCGCGGTGGCAATCGCCTGCAGGCCCGCAACGCCGGCGCCCATGACAAAGACCTTGGCCGGAGCGACGGTGCCTGCTGCAGTCATCATCATCGGCATGGCGCGGCCATACAGGGTCGCGCCTTCAATCACGGCGCGATAGCCGGCCAGGTTGGATTGCGAGGAGAGCGCATCCATGCTCTGGGCGCGCGTGATGCGCGGCGTGAATTCCATGGCCAGGGTCGTGGCTTTTTTCGCATTGAAGGCTGCTGCGTCGAACTTGAACGGGTCCAGCAAGCCAATAACAGTGAGCCCGTCTGGCAGGCTGGCCGCGTCAGGCGTTCGCACGCAGAGCAGGACGTCGGCGCCTTTGACCACGTTGGCGGCGGATGTTTCCACCTTGGCGCCAGCTTCGGTATAGGCGTCGTCCGTGTATCCCGCGGCGGTGCCGGCGCCGGCTTCCACGGTCACGTCATGCCCGAGCCCGATATATTTTTTGACGGTTTCCGGTGTGGCGGCCACGCGACTGTCGCCAGCGGCCACTTCTTTTAAGACTGATAGTTTCATGATGCTCCATTAGGGTATGGAATTGCGGCAGTGCAACAAAAATTCCTAAACGATAGAATCAGATTTCTAAAACCCTGCCCTTGCGGGAAGGATCTTGCGCGAATTCATTGGCTGGTGATCCAGGCCTCAACATTCTCCTCTAGGATTTGAAGGGGGACCGGGCCGTCCTTGAGTATGACATCATGGAAGTCCCGAATATCGAACGCGTCCCCTAGTCTCTGGCGGGCGTCCTCACGCAGCTCGACAATCTTGATCATGCCGATCTTGTAGGCGGTCGCCTGGCCGGGCATGACGATGTAGCGCTCTATCGCCTTGCGGCAGTCACCTTCCGGATTGGGCGTGTTGTCGAGCAGATAGGTAATCGCCTCTTCGCGCGTCCATTGCTTGTCATGCAGGCCGGTATCGACGACCAGCCGCGCGGCGCGCCATAATTCCATCGCCAGGCGTCCAAAGTCTGAATAGGGGTCGGCATAGAAGCCCATCTCTTTGGGCAGGAATTCGGAGTAAAGGCCCCAGCCTTCAGTATAGGCGGTATAGCCGCCATATTTGCGGAATTTGGGAATGCCGGTCAGCTCCTGCGAAATGGCGAGCTGCATATGATGGCCCGGAATGCCTTCATGATAAGCCAGCGCTTCCATCTGATAGAGCGGCATGTCCTGCATGCGATAGAGATTGGCATAATAGACACCTGGCCGCGACCCATCCGGAGCCGGGCGTTGATAGAAAGCCTTGCCGGCGGCTTTTTCGCGGAAGGCCTCGACGGCTTTCACTTCCAGATCGGCTTTCGGGAAGGTGTTGAACACGCTGGGCAGGGCCTCGCGCATCGTGTCGATCATCGCTGTGGCTTCAGCGAGATACTCGGCTTTGCCTTCTTCTGTGTTCGGCTTGAAGAATTGCGCGTCCGTCCGGGTAAAGTCGAAAAAGTCCTGCAGGCTGCCGTCAAACCCGACTTGCTGCATGATGGTGCGCATCTCGCCATGGATCCGATCGACTTCGGCGAGGCCCAATTGGTGAACCTCATCGGCCGTCATGTCCGTCGTGGTCATCAGGGACAGACGGTCGCGATAGAATTCCGCGCCGCTCGGATGCTTCCAGGCGCCATCATCCGCCGTCGCATTGGCCTTGTCGTCGCTGACCCAGGTGATCAGGTTGAAATAGGTCGGATAGACATGATCCAGCAATGCCCCGCGGGCCTGGAAATTGAGCTCATCCGCCTCATCCGCGGTCAGTGTGCCATTCGTGACCAGCGCATTGGTCTTGTTGGTGAAGTCCGCATAAAGCGGCGACGGCTCGTCCGGGCCGATGCCTTCAAACGGATAGCCGTCAATGACATTGGCGGCCCCTTCAATCACGAAGTCATAGACGAATAAGGGGGGACGAATGCCGCGCGACGCCGATTCCTGCGCGTTGGCGAGATGCTGTCCGAGATAGGTCTCGACCCCTTTGAGGCGGGCGATATAGGCCTCGGCATCTGATTTCGACGTGACCTTGTGCTGGCCGATCAGGAAGCTCGCAATTCCTGCATGCGCGCCGCGCATCTGGCTGAACGTGTAATTATAGCCGCGCCACCGGGCGACGATCTCGTCGCGTTCGAGTTCATATTCGGCCAGGCGATAAGACATCTGGCCCTGATCGGTCAGATTGGTCGGATCGAATTGCTCACGCATTTCGGCGATGTTCGCGCGTTGAATCTCCAACTCTTCGCGCTGGGCAGCTTCCGTGACATCATTCCATTTGTCATAGTTTTCCCGGCTGCCGAGAAAGGTCGCGGTCATCGGACTGCGCGAAATGGCTTCATTATATTTGGTTTCAAACCAGGCATTGAGGCGCTCGGTTTCAGCGATTTTGGCGGTCTCGATCGCTTCCTGTTCGGCCTGTTCACTCGCAGAGGCTGAACTGGAGGGGGATTGAGTGCCGCAAGCGGTCAGACCGGCGATGAAAATCAGGGCCAACGCAGAGGAGGCAAAGCGCATGGCAATCCTTTCGTAAACTGTAGTGAAATCTGTATAATTGGTTAGATAAGATTAACCAGCCTTCTCGTTTGATTAACCATTTCGGGTGCAAAAGGATATTTTAGAGCAGGGTCGGTGCGTGTGCTGATCAAGTCCTGCTATAAGTGAGTGCGAATCATCGGACAGTGGGATGTCCGCGTTGGAGTATGCGTTATGGCGGCTGAGATGCCAGAGATTCAAGAGCAGGTGACCCCGGAACCCGCTCGCCAACTTGATTGGCTGCAAATGGGGTTTTGGTCATGCCTGTTGCTGGCCGTGGGCGCCGCGAGTGCGACCCTGGCCTGGCCGAGCGCTGGCGGGCCGACCGGTCTGATTCTGCTCATTTCCATGGCCGCAGGGGGCATGGTCTTCCTGCTATGGATTTTGCGCGGCGCCGGACGCCGTATGGGCCTGTTCCCGGAACGCGGCGCGATGGCAGCCGCCGTGAAGCCGGCCACGCCGCGATTCTCCTGGGTTGAAGCTTTGGATGAAGCGGTCCTGATCTGCGATCAGGGCGGCGCACCTCTGGCGGCGAATGAAGCCTATAATGAGCTGACGCAAATGGCCCTGCTGGGGCAGTCTGATGCGATGGGGCCGGTTTCAGTCGATCGCATTTTCAGCGCTGCGCCAGGTCTGGCCGCCCCGATTTTCCGTCTGTCAAAGGCCGCCAAGGCCGGTGAAGAACGCCGTGAGATCCTGCCAGCCATGACGCTCGGCACAGAAGCCTTGCCGGTTCAGTATGAAGCCACCGTGGCGCCGCTGAAGGGCGATCGCGTGCTGTGGCGTCTGCGTCGGATTACCGGATCGGAACAAGTGACGGGCGCGGCGGATATGCGCGCGCTATATGTTGAAGATGCCCCCATGGGCTTTTTCTCGTCCGGGGCGGACGGCACGATTTCTTATGCCAATGGCTGGCTGCGCGAAGTGCTCGGCATTCCCGAAAGCGCGAAGAATATCCGTCTCGACGATATTATGCGGCCTGAGTTCGTCAAAATGCTGCGCCGCGATCGCAAGTCAGGTGTGCCCGGACGGGCGGACATCATGATCCGGTCACGAGACGGGGTTGAGATGCCGGTGCAGACGATCACCACATGGAATGGCAAAGGCGCAGATGCGACTGGCCGAACCATTGTTCTGGCCAATGCGCAAAACCTGCTGGAAGGCGAAAGCCGGATGCTGGCCGCCTCGGCCAGTCGGCCACCCCGCCCCGAAGGCGACCCGATGTTCGACGATGCGCCATTCGGCGCGGCGCGTCTGGAAGGCAGCTCGCTCGAAGGCGCGATCATTGCCGACAGTAATCGCGCCCTGATGGGCCTGGCTGGTGGCCACGCCTCACCCGGCACGCGGTTCATTGATTTGTTCGTGGCCGAAGAAGGCGAGAGCAAGCTGCGCGAGTCGCTGCTGGACTCGATCGACAAGCCGATTGGTCTGCGCCTGGCGGATGAAGAACAGAAACACGTCAACGTGTTTGTCACGCTGGATGGCATGGGCCAGCCGGCGGTCGCTTATGTCATCGATATGAGCGAACAGAAGGAACTCGAACTGCGGCTCGCCCAAGGCGAGAAGATGCAGGCCATCGGCAAGCTCGCGGGCGGAGTCGCGCATGATTTCAACAATGTGCTGACCGGCATCATGCTCAATAATGATGAGCTTCTGTCGAAACACCCGGTCGGGGATCCATCCTTTGATCATTTGAAGAAGATCCACGAATTCTCGGTCCGCGCCAAAGATCTGGTGCAGATGCTGCTTGCCTATGCGCGGCAACAGACCTTCCGGCGCGAAGTGGTTGAGCCGGGCGATTTCCTGTCTGAATTCGCGATCCTGCTCGGACAATTGCTGGACGAGCGGATTGACTTCAATGTCGTGCATGGCCGCGACCTGCCAATGATCAAGGCGGACCGCAATCAGCTGGAAACCGCGATTATCAACCTGGCGACCAATGCCCGCGATGCGCTGCTAATGGATGGCGGCAATGGCGGCAAGCTGACCATCAAGACGTCGCGTGCGACGGAAGCGGATGCCCACAAGCATGGCTTCCGCTATGTCGAGGACGGCGAATATCTGTTGATCGAGGTTGAGGATACCGGGCACGGCATCCCACCAGAGAACCTGCAGAGCATTTTCAACCCGTTCTTCACCACCAAGCCAAAAGGCCTTGGTACAGGTCTTGGCCTGTCGACGGTGTACGGCATTATCAAACAGTCCGAGGGCTATATCTGCCCGCTCAGTGAAGTCGGCAAAGGTACCAATTTCCAGATCTATCTGCCGGCGCTGAAAGCCGATGAGATTCCGGACGTCGAGCTGATCCAGGCTGAACCTGAAGATGATGCGTCCGTGCCTGTCGACATTTCCGGACGCGGCCGGATCCTGCTGGTCGAGGACGAGGATGGTGTCCGGTCGATAGCCGCCTCACAGCTGAAATCGCGCGGTTATGATGTCGAGGAAGCCTGCGATGGCGAAGAAGCCATGGAAATCCTCGAAGAGAATCCAGGCGCGTTCGACCTGATTGTATCTGACGTTGTTATGCCCGGCATGGATGGTCCGACTCTGATCAAGGAAGCCAAGGACCTGCTCGGCACCGCCAAGGTCCTGTTCATGTCAGGCTATGCCGAGCGGGATGTCGCTGCCAAGCTCGATGGTGATCGCGAAGTGGGTTTCATGTCCAAGCCATTCACCGTCAAGCAATTGGCCGAGCGGGTGAAGGCCGAACTGATCGCGCGCGCCAAGGAAGCCGCCTAGTCGTTACTCGCAACCAGGCGCAACTGGGCTGGCTGACGATCCGGCTTCGGGGGATAAACCGCAGTGACGCGATGCCGCCAGACCGGGCGCCCTTTCAAAACCGGGCGCGGTTGCAGAACCTGATACAGACCCAGAAGCCGCGCGTGGTTTGTTTTCACACTCGGCGTGGGCAGCGGAGCCAGGGTCAGCTCGATATTGACGCTTGTCCCAGTCAGGGTCTCGCCGGTCGCGTGCAGGATGCCGGGCTTGCGGCTCTCGCGAACCGAGTCGATCAGCGACGATACCATGCTGCGATCGTGACCGGTCCAGAAGTCCAGACAGTCATGTTGTCCAAGATCGCGCCCCAGCAGTTTGCTGAGCTGGTTGCCGGCATTGCGGAATAACCAACGCCCTTCGTCAGAGCGTTCAATGACGAACAGACACTCCAGCAAATCAGGGTGATCACTGGCGCGTTCGACGCCGCCCGTGGCCTCGGGGGCTTCATTCATACGCTCCCATGCGGAGAGGAGCGTCTTGGTGTTTGGATGTTGCGGCATCGTCGTCATTATTGTCTCACTTGATACGGTCCCTTGCCCGACCGTTTGGAAATTCTGTTTGGGGACAGTGTCGCAATGTTCGCGCCAGTTTGCGCGTTTCGCTTAAACGGCGAATGTCGGTTCATTTTGGGGCTGTGTTCAACGCTCAGGCGAAACTCGGCACAGAACCTGCTTCTTTCTAGGCGAACTGTTTGGGAGTCCTTGGATGACCGTATCAACTCGGAACACACTTCTGGTCGGCGCCGGCCTGCTTTCTGTCGCAATTCTGGGCGGTATGGCCTATGCGGGCGGCGGCTCTGGCGGCAAGAGTCCTTGTAGTGGCGGCGGATGTACGCATGGCCCGGCTGTGATCCCCGGCGCGGGCATGGGCGGCTCTACAATGGGCCATGGCGGCGGTTATGGCGGCCAGGGTGGGCATTGTTGTAAGGGCCCGAAAGGCCCCAGCGTCCATATTCCCGGCGTTAACGTCTCCGGCCCAAATGTGATGATCCATGGCTCGAACGTCTCGGTCCATCAAGGCAGCATTGTCACCCATACCCAAAGCTATCTGAACACGCATGTTTCCAGCAGCGGCGAAAGCGGTGTCTTTGTTGCGGGCGGTGGCGGCTATTATAGCGCGCAAGGCGTCGCCCCGACGGCGATTAATGAGCTGAACGTCACAGGCGGCGAAGAGACCTATCTGGAAACCATCACCGAACAGGTCCCGTCAACGGAAGAGTTCTGTGAAGACGAATTCGTGATTTCCAAGACTGTCCGCCCGCTGCAGGCCGTTTGTATTGACGATAAGGGTGTGCCGCATCCAGCATCGCAAGTTAATGCCAGCGATCGCGTGCCGACCGGCTATCATGGCGAATTGTATCGCTGCATGGCCGGCACCAGTATGCAGGTCACGCTGGGCCATGTTGAAGGCGGCAAAGCCAGCTTTACGCATGGCGAGACGTTTGCCTGCCGCAAGGGTGAGGCCCTGATCCATCAGCGCGGCGGCGAGCTCAGCTGTGCGCCGCAAGCGCCGGCGCGGTCCTGTAATGAACGGTCATTGCTGCGGCGTCACGGCCCGGGCATCAAACTGGTCGAAGCACGGACCAAGAAAAAAGTCTGCGTGCCGCGCACCCGTACCGTGATGAAGACCGTCGAACGACAGGTTGAGCGCACGCGCGCGACGGCCGCCCAGTCGATGATCTTCGATGGCGGTGTCGGGCAAGGCGTCCAATAGGCTGAAAACCATCTGAACAGATCGAAGCAGGCTTGCTTCCTGACTGGATGATGTGAGGGTGTTGCGGTGATGCCGCGACACTTCACGTTTCTTGTCTTTCTGTAATTGTGATCTTGTCAGAGCATCGAACTCAACTACTCCTTTAGTCTGAACCCTCCGCAAAGAGAGGGCCCCCAGAAACAAAATTACTAAATACTAATCGGGAGACGTGAGTTGAAAAAACACACACGAACCACTTTTGGCTCGAAGGCAGGCTTGTCTTTGAGTCTCGGTCTGACAGCATTGATTGCGGGCAGTGGCTTAACCGCCATGGCGCAAGAAGAAGGCGACGAAGAAGCCAAGCGCCTGAACACGGTCACAATTACCGCAACTAAGCGCGAACAAACGCTGCAAGATGTACCGGTCGCGGTTTCGGTCGTTGATGAAAGCGTGATCGAGAAAGCAGAGATCCAGGATCTTGGTGATCTGCAATCGCTCGTCCCATCGCTGACGGTCGGTCAACTTCAATCATCCGCGAACACCAATTTCATTATTCGTGGATTTGGTAATGGTGCCAATAATGCCGGTATCGAACCGTCAGTTGGCGTCTTCATCGATGGCGTCTATCGATCGCGCTCCGCAGCGCAGATTTCGGATCTGCCAAATCTTCAGCGCGTCGAAGTTCTGCGCGGACCTCAGTCGACCCTGTTCGGCAAGAACGCCTCGGCTGGAGTGATCTCGATCGTGACACGCGGCCCACAATTTGAGCAAAGCGGATCGGTCGAAGCCGGCATCGGCAATTTCAATGCCTATCGCCTGAAAGGTGACATTACCGGACCGCTATCTGATACGGTCGCTTACAGCCTGTCCGGTAACTATAACAAGCGCGATGGCTATGCGGATGACCTGGCAACAGGTTCGGATGTGAACCAGCGCGATCGCTGGGGTATCCGCGGTCAGCTCTTGTTTGAACCAAATGAGGATCTGTCATTCCGGGTCATCGGTGATTATGACGAGATTGACGAGATCTGCTGTGTTGCCGGCAACCTAGTCAATGGTCCAACCGGCGCCGCAATCGGATTGCTGGGCGGTCAGATCGATGCGGAAAACCCATTCTCCTATGAGGTTTTCAACAATTTTGACTCAACCAATGAGATCGAAAATTCTGGCATCTCGCTGCAGGCGGATTATGCGCTACCATTCGCAGACCTGACCAGTATCACGTCTTTCCGTACAGTCGATTCCCTGACGGATCAGGACTCCGACTTCACCAGCGCAGATCTGGTCGAACGCAATCTGTCCGAAACCAATATCGAAACGTTCACCCAGGAAGTTCGCCTGACCTCGAACAATCCGGACGCGCAGTTCGACTGGATGGTTGGCGCGTTCTTCTTCGATGAGCAGGTCGAGGTCTCGAATGAATTCTTCTATGGCGCGGACTTCCGGGCTTATGCAGATATTCTTGCGGGTGACCCTGCAGCGCTGGCGGGCACGGAAGTCTTTGCTGGCGTCCCAGTTGGTACGTTCGGCGCCCAGGGACAGGGCCCGACAGAAGAGTTCGGTCAGGATAACACATCCTGGTCGCTGTTCGGTACCGTCGACTTTTACGTCACGGATCGGCTGACCGCCACGGTCGGTGTCAACTATACGGAAGACGAGAAAGACGCCTTTGGCCGCGCGACGAATACGGACGTGCTTTCAGCACTCGATCTGACACAGTTGGGCTATACCGCTGTTCTGGCTTCGCTGCTCGGCGATGTTGGGGTTGATATCACCAACCCGGCATCCGTGGGTCCATTTGTTCAGGCCAATCCAGCCCTGTACGGCCAGTTGCAGGCCGGTGCTGCGGCCGCGGCACAAGACCCGACGCTGAACCCGTTTGCGGCTCTGGCGCCGCTGCAATTCCTGCCGCCATTCCTGAACTTCCCGAATGCGGTGGAAAGCGGCAGCTCGTCTGACAGCAATACCAGCTACACGCTGCGACTGGCGTATGACCTAACGGATAATATCAACGTCTATGGATCTTACGCGACTGGTTTCAAGGCGACGTCCTGGAACCTCTCACGCGACAGCCGTCCATTCCCGGCTGACTTTACGCCTGGATCAAACATTGTTGATCCGGTGACGGGTCAGGTGGTTGTGACGGCGCCGTCTTCGAATATTCAGGATGCTGGTCTGGCGACGACCAACCTGATCGCGGGTACGCGGTTCGCGGGACCAGAAGAAGCGGAAGTGTTTGAACTGGGTGTCAAAGGCTCGTTCAGCAACTTTGCCTTCAACCTCGCGGTCTTTGACCAGGTCATCGAAGGCTTCCAGTCTAACGTCTTCACCGGTACGGGCTTCCAGCTTCTGAATGCGGGTGAGCAGTCGACCCAGGGGATCGAGTTTGATGCCACCTGGAACCCAACAGACGCGTTGACGATCACCTTTGCGACGACCTTGCTTGATCCGGTCTATGACAGTTTCCCGGATTCCGCGAGTGGAGACCTGTCTGGACAGACTCCTTCCGGTATTCCTGAAACCTCGACATCGCTTGGTTTCAATTATGACTTCAACGTCGCCAATTGGGACAGCTTCATTCGGGCTGACTGGCAATATGCCAGCAATACCGACTTCTTCGATGATGCCGCCAACCAGGCCTTGCTGGAATCCGTCGGCTATACGCGCGAAGTCAACAATGTGAACGCCTCGCTCGGCTTCATCTCGGAGAATGGACTGGGCGTGACCTTCTGGTCGCGGAACCTGTTCGATGATGAGCGGATCACGACGGCCTTCCCATCAGTGGCTCAGGCCGGGTCCCTGTCAGGCTATCCAAGCCAGCCACAGACTTATGGCGTGACGGTGCGCAAGACCTTCTAGGTCATTGCTCACCCAAATCAGAAAGCCCGCGCCGATTGGTGCGGGCTTTTTTTGTTTTCAGTCCGAGCTTGAAGCGGTCGAGGCGCGGTCTCGCATCAGCCAGGCCGCAATCAGGAACATGACCAGTTCAAACCCGGCAAATTGCCAGTTCGAGGCGAGCGCCGTGTCGCCATACATGAACGAAGCTGCGCGCCCGACCACATAGCCGCCCATATAGAAGGCGATGAAACACAGTGCAGGGAACGCAAAGTTCGCGCGCACGCTGCCCAGGCCGCATAGTGCCGCAGCGCCAAGGCTGACGCCACCATAGATGCCGCGCATCTCGAACACGCCCGACGTGCCGCCAATGGTGACGCCGAGTCGCGCCGTCATGCCTTCAGGATCGGTGATTGACCAGAGTCCGAACGCTGTGAACATCAGCGCGGTCAGAACGAGAAAAATACGTGTCATCATGGGTCCGACCTAGTCCGGGCGTCTCACATGTCGAGGCTTCCCTGTGCGGTAAGCGGGATTTTACTTGCCAGATTGTGGGGCTTGGGAGACAAGCGCGCTCGATGCCGCCTACGTCGAATCTGCGGCGAAAGTAGAAGGAAATTCCATGCCATTTGATATCCCGCGTCACGACTGGACCAAGGCCGAAATTCACGCGCTCTACACGCAGCCACTGGACGCGCTGGTCGGGCGGGCGCTTGAGGTTAAACGGGCCAATTGGACAGATGGAAAGCTGCAAAAAAGCCAGCTTCTGTCGATCAAGACGGGCGGGTGTCCGGAGGATTGCGGCTATTGCAGTCAGTCGGCGCATTTCGATACCGGACTGGACGCCGAAAAACTGATGCCGCTGGAGGATGTCGTGGCCGCTGCGAAGCGCGCCAAGGCAGGCGGCGCGGACCGGTTTTGCATGGGGGCCGGCTGGCGTTCGCTGAAGGATCGCGATGTTCCGAAAGTCGCGGCGATGATTTCCGCCGTGAAGGCAGAAGGGCTCGAGACATGCGTGACGCTTGGCATGCTTGAGGATGGACAGGCCGAAACGCTGAAGACCGCGGGCCTCGACTATTACAATCACAATCTGGATACTTCGCCGGAATATTACACCACCGTGGTCACCACCCGGACCTATGCGGATCGCCTCGACACGCTCGGCAAGGCGCGCGAAGCGGGCGTAAAGCTTTGCGTCGGTGGCATACTCGGCATGGGGGAAGGGCGTGAGGATCGCATCGGCTTGATCCATGAATTGTCCAAGCTAACCCCGCATCCGGAAAGTGTGCCGATCAATATGCTGGTCCCGATCAAGGGGACGCCGCTGGGCGATAGTCCAGCCATCAGCGTCACCGAAATGGCGCGCGCGATTGGGACTTGCCGGATTGTCTTCCCGAAAAGCTGGGTGCGTCTGTCCGCCGGCCGGGAAGGGATGAGCGAAGGCGAACAGGCGCTTTGCCTGCTGGCGGGCGCGAATTCGATCTTCATTGGCGACCGTTTGCTGACCACTGACAATCCAGGCGAGGATCGCGATCAATCGCTGCTCGATGCGGTCGGGTTTGAAACCGGGCACCGGGACGATATGACAGCACCGAGCAAGAAGACACTGATAGACGCACGATAGGGACATTCGAATGAGCACAGACTTACAGGCCGTGATTTGGGACTTTGGCGGCGTATTAACCTCGTCCCCGTTCGAGGCTTTTTCCCGATATGAAACTGAAAAAGGCCTGCCAAAGGACTTCGTTCGCTCGGTTAACGCCGTCAATATTCAGGAAAATGCCTGGGCCAAGCTCGAGCGGTCAGAGGTGACAGCGGACGAGTTTGACGTCCTGTTTCGGGACGAAAGTCGCGCTTTGGGACATGAAGTGCCCGGCAAGGATATTCTCGGCTTGTTGTCGGGCGATATTCGCCCCGCCGTGGTCGAGGCGCTGAAGACGTGCAAGGCGCATGTGAAGGTGGGCTGCATCACCAATAATGCCCCGGTTGGCAAAGGGGCGGGTATGAGTTCTGACTCCTCAAAAGCCGCGCAAGTGGCCGAAATCATGACACTTTTCCACCATGTCATCGAGAGTTCGAAACTCGGCATTCGCAAGCCGGATCCACGCATCTATGCCTTGATGTGCGAAGCGCTGGATGTTGATCCGGCCCGCTGCGTTTACCTTGATGATCTTGGAATTAATTTGAAACCAGCCCGCGCAATGGGCATGCACACAATCAAAGTCCTGAATGAGGCGCAGCTTTTGCAGGACCTGAAAGGAGCAACTGGTTTTGGTGGCCTATGAAACCACTTTTATTTGGGGTCAGCGCGGTACTCTTGTTAACCGCTTGTGGCGGTGAGCCTGCCTCACCGAAAATGCGGGTGGCGGTGTCAGCTGCGCCGGCCTTGATGTCCCTTGAAACAGAGTCTGAAACTTCGGTACCGCTGCCTGCGGCAGTCGACAGCAAGATCTCGGATATACGGGCCGTTCTGGAACGGGACTCCCTGAATCGTCTGGTGCGATTGGCCAGCACGGAAGAAAACTTCGTTTCCAATTTTGCGGGCGAGTCGCACAAAGTGCACTGGGACCTGTTGCGGCGGACCGGCTTTGATCCGCTGCATCGCCTTGAGGGCTTGCTGGACGGACCTTACGGGACGCGGCAGGTCGGCGATCAGACCTGGTATGTCTGGCCTGATTTTGCGGCGCTCGACGCGGAAGACCTCCTGCCCGAAAAACTCGATTTTGCCGACCGGGCACGATTGGCGGCGCTGATCGGTGAACCGGGCCTGGCCCGCATTCGCGATGGTCAGGACTATCCTGGTATTCGAACAGCAATTGCCGAAGATGGCCGTTGGCTCTACTTCGTACATGAAACCATCGAAGACACAGAAGCGAACCCCTAATGGCAGAGAAAATTGGCGCTGAAGCCGGCCTGGCACAGCTGACGGGCTGGAGCCCGGTCGCCGGAGATCGTGATGCGATCTCCAAAACGTTCAAATTTGCAGACTTCAAGACCGCGTTCGGCTTTATGACGTCTTGTGCGCTGAAGGCCGAGCAGATGGATCATCATCCGGAATGGTTCAATGTCTATAATCGCGTCGAGGTCACTCTGACCACGCATGATGCGGATGGCGTCACGGCCCTGGACGTTGAACTGGCCGGATTCATGGACGCTCTGGCCAGCAAACTGAGCTAGGGTCTCAGCAATAGGCCGCGCCCAGGATCGGGCCGAGCTGTCCGCCGCGTTTCTCCTGAATGATCACCGCGCAGGATTCGCCTGACGCTGGCGCACGCAAGTTCAGTTGTGTGGCGTCACCTGTATAGGTCCCAATCTTCTCGGCCGCGAGCACGACATTGCGGCTGGAGAGGATCGCGCCGCGATTCTCGCCGCGCGGGATGGCCGTCGTCTGTTCCGGAAGCAGGGTCAGACGGTATACGTCCGCGGCCTGCTGGAGCGGTGTTTCAAAAGCGGAAATCTGGACATGCGTCTCGGTGATGTCGACGTTGGCTGTGGCATGTGGCGCGGTGTCCAGCAGCCGCGCGACCTCGCCAGCGCGACTGCCCACGGTTTCAAGACGTCCATTGATCACGGCTTGCGGCGTGTAGACGCCAGCCGTGTTCCGCAAGGCGCGATTATACTGGCGCTGACGCGCAGTGTGGGCGGCATCGGAATAAGGGTCCTTCCAGGCGCCAGCGCGGCCATGCACCAGACGGTCCCAATAGTCGACATGCCATTCCAGCACGATCAGGTCGGGGCGTTCGGCGAGTTCGGCAAAGAGCTTCTCCGCCGGCGGGCAGGACGAGCAGCTTTGCGAGGTGAAGAGTTCCGCGACCACCGGACTGTTCGCGGCGCCGCTGGTCAGCGGAATCGTCTGCAAGGACTGAGCGCCGCTTCGCATGGAAACAAGCAACAGAACAACAATGACGGTGGCCAGAGCGGCAAGCGAAGCGCGCATGAATAAACTCCCTGATATCGTGCCCTTCAAATGCGCGACCTCTGGCGCTGGCTCAAATCGCGATTTCTCAACTTGACGTGAGCGGACGCCGCCGCGTCAGGGCTTGCCTCGGCTTTCATGCGGTGGCTAAAGGTCGGCTGGATCTAGACATTGGAGGGCGAGCATGGGCCGCGTATCAGGTAAGAAAGCAATCATTACGGGCGGCGCCCAGGGCCTCGGCGAAGCGACAGCCTGGATGCTGGCCCGCGAAGGCGCCAAGGTCACGGTGACGGACATTAATGGCGATGGTGCCGATGCGGTCGCGGCAGCGATCAATGCCGAACTTGGCGACGGAACCGCCTTTGCCTGGCAACATGATGTCACCGATGGTGAGCGCTGGAAGACCGTCGTGCAGGAAGCGCATGATGCGATGGGCGGCCTGAACATCCTGGTCAATAATGCCGGCATCGGCTCGCTCGGCAGTGTCGAGGACGAAGATTATGGCATGTTCCAGAAGGTCATGCAGGTGGATGTCGATTCCATCTTCCTCGGCTGTAAATATGCCATTCCGCTGATGCGCGACCATGGCCTCGGCTCGATCGTCAATATCAGTTCGATTGCCGGCATTATCGCCAGCGGCAATTATGTTTCCTACAACACGGCTAAGGCGGCGGTGCGTCACCTGTCGAAATCCATTGCCTTGCACTGCGCCAAGACGGGCGGCCAGATCCGCAGCAACTCGGTCCATCCGGTCTTTATCAACACGCCGATCCTGGACCGGACAAAGGAAATGTTTGGCGAGGAAGAAGCGCTGGCCAAGCTCGGTCGCCAGATTCCGCTCGGCAAGGTGGGAGAGCCGGATGATATTGCCTATGCCGTCCTCTATCTCGCCAGTGACGAGAGCAAGCTGGTGACCGGCACCGAGCTGAAAGTGGATGGTGGCATCAGCGCGATGTAGCGCTTGCCAATTCGTTTTGTTCATGTAATGTTCCAGTCTCAAACAAGGAGGCTGGAATGATTGGTTATGTAACATTGGGAACGGCAGACCTCGCGCGGGGCGGGGTGTTTTATGATGCCCTCGCGAAAGAAATGGGCGTTGGGCGCATGATGGACGAAGATACGTTCATTGCCTGGGGGGAGATGAACGGCCCCGCCGGGGTCGCCATCACCAAACCGTTTGACGGTCAGGCCCCGAGTGTCGGCAATGGCGTGATGGTCGCGCTTCAGGCGAACGATCCGCAACAGGTTGATCGATTGCACGCCATCGCGCTGGAACAAGGCGGCACCTGCGAAGGCAAACCGGGCGATCGCGGCGGCGGATTCTATGCCGCCTATTTTCGCGATCTCGACGGCAACAAGCTGAACGCGTTTTGCATGGTGGCGGCGGAATAGGCCGCCCTCAGCCGATCGGGCGCCGGGCCACGACCAGAATGGCATAGGCGCCCAATAGGCTCATCACGCCGGCCGAAACATAAAGCGGCAGCGGCGCGGCGATCTGATACAGCGTCGCGCCGATCAGGGGTCCGAAGATGAACCCGGATGGCGGGGCGGCGGCGAGCAGGGCGGCGGCGGAGGCCTGTTCCTCGCGGTCGACCGACAAGCTACCAAGCGCATTGGCGGCGGGTACAGCGAGCGCCGCGCCGCCTCCGACAATCAGGAAGGCCAGACAAACTGCCCAGAACGGCGCGAGCAGATTGGCCAGGACATAGCCGAAAGCGATTAGGATCAGGCCGGCGGGCAACATGCCGCGCGGATCAGGTTTGCGCGGTTGAACATAGCCGAACTGGACGACCACCATCATCACAGCGAGACAGGCAAAGGCGATCCCGGCATAGAGCACGGTCTTCTCCTCGCCCAGCTCATAGCGGTCTTCGAGGAACCAACCGAGCGTCTGCTGGATCATGCCGACGGCGACGAAATAGGTGAACAGAAACAGGAGGTGCGGAAACACCCGCGGGTCACGCATGGCGAGCGGGGCCGGTCTGTCGGCGCTCTGGCGCGTGCTGCGCGATTTCGGAAGCGCGAAGCCCACCAGGACTCCGCATGAAATGCAAAGAATGATCGATCCCCAGAGCGGCACCAGCGCCCCGAACGGCGCCAGGACCGTAGCGCCAGCGGGGCCCAGGATCGACCCTATGCTCATCGCCGCGCCGAGCATGCCGAGGCCGGCCGCGCGTGTGGTCGGTGTCGTCGCATCGGTCATTGCCGCCATGCTGGCCGGTTGCAGGCCTGGCGACAGCAAGCCGAACCAGACCCGGACGAAGACCAGGGTGAAGAACATGGTCAGGCCTGTAATCATGCCCGCTAGCGCCGCCTCGAGCGCGAACAGGAAGGCCATATTGGTAAAGCCCATCGCCATGAGCGAGAACACCATCACCCGCTTGCGACCAAACCGGTCAGCCCAGCGCCCCCATTGCGGGATCATCAATGCATAGATAGTGGCGGACAGGGTCAGGATGCCGGCGACCTGAATCTCGGTCAGGCCAGCTTTTCGAGCGAGCGGCGCAACGACGACAAAATTGATCGTCATACCAGCGCCCATGGCGACGCTGGCCAGGGCGATCATGCCTTGCTGAAACGGCGTCAGGGGCCGTAAAGGTGTATCTTCCGGGGTGCTGGAATCCGTCATGCCCAATCTCTCTCAGCCGTGAGAGTTACGGGCTTTGCAGCTTCGGACAAGGGCGAACCTTGGGGAAGCCCTAGGATTTGTCGAGTGGACGCGCGAGGCTTTTCAAGGCTTCCGATTTGACGAAATCAACCGCCGGCGCGATCTCGTGCAGATTGCTCGCAGAACTGCCATTGGTGACGTGATCAAAGCGAATCAGCGTGCCCCCCGCCTCTTCGGGCGTAAGGGTAATTGTCCAGACTGATCGCACGGCCATGCCCTGCAATGGCCCGAACGGCGCCGACAGGCTGAGCACCTTGTTCGGTTGCGCCTGCAGGACGGTGCCGTGCCAGACCGAACCGCCCTCCCAATCCTCACGCCAGACACCCCCGGCAACCGGATCGAGGCTCATATTGGCGGCATCGCCAGAATAGGAATGGTCCCCAAGCCACCAGTCTGCAGGCACAATCAGGCGCGCCCAGAGGTCTTCTGGCGAGAGGTCCGATGTCGCTTCCAGCTTCAGCGTGAAATGATCACTCGAGGCGGTCACAACCTCCGCCTGAGCCGCGAAAGGCAGGCCGAGCAGCGGTAGCAGAGTCAGCGCAGCTTTGAGTTTCATGGGTCCGGCTCCATCCATGTGACTGATGTGACATGACTGAAGCAAAATCCCGCCCCTGAGTCGAGGGGCGCCCGCTTTTAGGCTGGTCTGAATTCGGGCAGTCGATCAATCCAGGGCTGCGCCGCTTCCAGCTCATAAGCCAGGCTCAGCAACAGTCCGTCATCCCCGCGCTTGCCGGAGAACATGGATCCGATCGGCAGACCGTCAGCGCTCCATTGGATCGGAACGCTCATCGAGGCCGCGCCAGACACATTCATCGGCGCCGTGAAGGCTGCAAAATTCAGAACATTCGCGCGGACCGTGTCATAATCCCCGTCGGGCGCCTGTTCACCGACTTTCGGCGCCACGGTCGAGACGGTCGGCGTCAGCAGGATATCAAAATCCTCGAACCAGGCATGATACTCCGCTTCGAAGGCTTGCAGATAGGCAATCGCCTCCGGCATGTCGCCCTGGCGCTGCAGGAATTCCGCCGCGAGGCCCAGGGTCCAGGGCTCGAGAATATCAGGTCCGACGGGCTTGCCGCTAAAGGCGCTGGCTTGCTGCGCGAACGCCGCGGCGCCCGCCGCCCAGTACAGCAGGAAGGCATCGGTGAAGCGGGCGCCATCGCTGGGCATGACATAATCGATCACTTCGTGGCCAAGCTCCTGGCAGAGCTGGGCCGTGCGATCGAGGCCAGCCTGGGTTTCGCTGTCGAGCTGTGCATCCGTCGTCGGGGCCGGGGCGTAAGCGATTTTCAGGCGCCGCGAGACCGGCTCCGTAATGTTGCCCGTTCGCGGCAAATCCGTGTCGAGATCGGCTTCTGCGGCGGCGAACAGCGCGGCGCTGTCGCGGACGGTCAGGGTGACGGCATGATTGACGGAAATGTCGACCGGACCCGAATCGCGGCTGATCGGCAGGGCGCCGCGGCTGGGCTTGAGACCGAACAGACCACAACAGGCGGCGGGAATGCGGATCGAGCCGCCGCCATCGCTGGCATGCGCAAACGGCACCACGCGCGCGGCGACCAAAGCCGCGGCGCCACCGGAGGACCCGCCGGGGATCCGGCTGAGATCATAAGGATTGCGGGTTGCGCCCGTGACCAACGGCTCGGTCGAGGAAATCAAGCCCATTTCAGGGCTGGTCGACTTGCCGAGATTGATCACGCCGGCCTTGCGCCAGGCTTTGGCGAACTCGCCATCATCGGGAGCGATATAGCCTTCAAAGGCGCGCGAGCCGTACAGGGTCTGCGCCCCTTTCCAGTCGAGCAAATCCTTGATGAAAGTTGGCACGCCGCCAAACGCCCCTTCGGGTGGGGTCTCTGCGGCGGTTCGTGCGCTGTCATAGCTTTCGGTGGCGATCGCATTGATCATCGGATGAGTCGCCTGGGCACGGGCGATTGCGGCTTCTGTCAGGGCCAGAGAGGTGGTCTCACCACTGGCCAGTTGTGACAATTGATCGAGGCCGTCCGGAATCGCCGTCGCTGAATAAGATGCGGTTTCAGGTTCCACCGGTGGCGGCGTGTCGGCAACGACCTCATCGGTGGTGTCCTGTTCTGCGCCCGCGCAAGCCCCGAGCGCGCCGAGGGCAGCGATCGCGCTGCTGGTTTGCAGCAGTCTGCGGCGATTTAATTGGCTCATAAATTCCTCCCGAATAGTCTTTTGCCTGACCCTCGCGCGGGCTTGCCCGTCTGGCAAGGGGATCGTAGGGGTAGCCCTCGTTTTGCGAGTATAGGGTAAGATGCTTTCAGTCCTGGATCTGTTTCGGGTCGGCCTCGGGCCGTCCTCCTCGCACACGGTTGGTCCCATGCGGATAGCGAAACGCTTTCTGCGCGAAGCCCGCAAATCCGGATTTCTGATGAGTGCGCAGCGCGTTGAAGTCGAGCTTCAGGGGTCGCTGGCACTGACGGGCGTCGGGCATGGCACGGACAAGGCGGTCATCCTGGGACTGCTCGGCTTCGCGCCGGAGACAGCAGAACCGGACGCCGCCGAAGCGGCCTTTCACGCGGTTATTCAGAACAAATCTCTCCAATTGAATGATGGTCCGTCGGTCGCGTTCACGCCGATCCGGGATCTGCTCTATCGCGGCGATATTGTCCCGGACCTGCATCCGAATGGCATGGCGCTACGCCTGTTCGCGGATCCTGATTCCGAGACCGCAGACTTCACCCGGGTCTACTATTCCACCGGCGGGGGATTCGTCGCGTCGGCGCGGCGACTGGCCAAGCCGGCCAAGGGTGATGTGATTGATGACCGCACCAGCGCCCCATTCGCCTTCGGATCGGCCGAAGAGCTGCTGCAGCTGTGTACGTCGAACGCGCTGCCGATTGATGCGCTCATCCTCGCCAATGAAGACCAGAGGCGTCCGCGTGCCCAAACCCTGTCTCAGATCGATCTGATCACGGACACCATGCTGGCCTGTATCGAGCGCGGCCTGCACACGGACGGCATTCTACCCGGTGGCCTTGAGGTCGAACGCCGCGCGCCGGATCTGTACCGCAAACTGAAGGCGGGGGCCGGAGTCAATGAGCGCGAAGCTCTGTTTGACTGGCTCAATGTCTACGCCATGGCGGTGAATGAGGAGAATGCCGCGGGCGGCCGTGTCGTCACCGCGCCGACCAATGGGGCGGCCGGTATTCTGCCAGCCGTGCTGCGTCACTATTGCTGCGAGGATGATGGCGCGCCGGTACGGTCCAAGGCTCAGCGCTTCCTGCTCGTCGCGGGCGGCATTGGCCTTTTATACAAGCAGCGCGCTTCGATCTCAGGCGCGGAAATGGGGTGTCAGGGCGAAGTCGGCGTTGCGTGCTCCATGGCAGCAGGCGGCCTGGCCGCAGTCTGGGGCGCGAGCCCGATCCAATGCCTGTCGGCGGCAGAGATCGGGATGGAACACAATCTCGGGCTGACCTGCGACCCGGTCGGCGGGCTGGTCCAGATCCCGTGTATTGAGCGCAATGCCATCGGAACCGTGAAAGCCGTGAATGCCGCCCGACTGGCCCTGCATCAGAGCGGGCAGGGCAAGGTCAGCCTGGATCAGGTCATCGAAACCATGCGCCAGACCGGGCTCGATATGTCCTCCAAGTATAAGGAAACCAGCCAGGGCGGATTGGCGGTGAATGTCGTCGAATGCTAAACATAACAAATATGTAAAGTTGCGTTTGCGCAGCTTTCGCCGCACCTGACGGCACAGCATGGACAATACAGGAGACGGTCATGCGACATTTCAAAACAATCGGTGCAGCTCTGGCTTTGGCCGCGTTACCCGCGGTGTCTGCTTGCTCGACCACCGCCAGCTCACCTGCCTCTCAGGCGGATCTGACGGCCTCAAGCTCGCAAGCGCTGAACAAGCTGGTTCGGGAAAACCCGGCCGCAGCGGCGATTTCACAGCAATCGCGCGCGGTCCTCGTCTTTCCATCCATCGTCAAAGCCGGCCTCGTATTTGGCGGCGCATATGGCGAAGGGGAATTGCGCAAAGGGGGACAGACCACCGGCTATTACAATTCCTTCACCGGTTCGTGGGGATTGCAGGCCGGGGCGCAGTCCTATGGCTATGCGGTCTTCCTGATGAATGACAATGCGATCCAGTATCTGGAAGAATCCGATGGTTGGGAAATCGGCGTCGGCCCGACCGTTGTCGTGGTCAATGCCGGCCTGGCTGAGAACCTGTCTTCCTCGACCCTGCAGGATGACGCTTATGCCTTCATTTTCGATCAACGCGGCCTGATGGCCGGCGTCAGCATTGAAGGCACCAAAGTCACGCGAATCGCTGGCCGCTAGCGGCTTCTCCTATGGGCATGCCGCACGGTGACGGATTGGTCCGCGCCGTGCGACGTGCCAAATTGGGCTTATGGACGGATTTGAAGGCAAGACAGCCGGGCGCGCGCCGCTGACCTATCCTTTTGGCGAAGAGACGCCAGAAGTCGGTGGCACAATGGAAGTGGCCCCGGGCGTACACTGGGTCCGCATGCCGCTGCCATTCTCGCTGCAATGGATCAATCTCTGGCTGATCGATGACGGCGAAAAGGGCTGGACCATTGTCGATACCGGCATGCCGATGGACGACACCAAGGCTGCCTGGCGCAAGATTTTCGACGATAAGCTGGATGGACGTCCCGTCTGGCGGGTCATCGTCACGCATATGCACCCTGATCATATTGGCAATGCCGGGTGGCTCAGCCGGAAATTCCCGGACTCGCAATTCTGGATCAGCCGTCTGGAATATGTCAGCTGCCGCATGCTGGTCGCTGATACGGGCCGCGAAGCGCCGGAAGCCGGGACGGTTTTCTATCGCCAGGCTGGCTGGAACGAGGATCAGATCGACACTTACAAGTCGCGTTTTGGCGGCTATGGGCGCGGCGTTTCGCGCCTTCCGGATGCCTATCATCGCCTTGAGGATGCGGATGAATTTGAAATGGCGGGCAATACCTGGCGGGTGATCACCGGCAATGGCCATTCGCCCGAACATAGCTGCCTGTTCTGCCCGGATTTGAACATTGTCATTTCCGGCGATCAGCTTTTGCCAAAGATATCTTCCAATGTGTCGGTCTTTCCAACTGAACCCGAAGCCAACCCGTTGCGGGACTGGCTCGAAAGCTGTGAGAAACTGAAAGCGCAATTGCCGGAAGATGTGCTGGTTCTGCCGGCGCATAATGAGCCGTTCACCGGCGCGCATGCCCGGCTCGATCATTTGATCAAGGGGCATGGCGTGGCGCTAAAACGCCTGTCGCAGCGGCTGGGCCAGGCGCCGAGACGCGTCGTCGACGTCTTCCCGGCCATCTTTGGACGCAAGATCGGGGATGATGTGATCTCCATGGCCACGGGCGAAGCCATCGCTCACCTCAATTACCTGATCGCCGAAGGCGGCGTTTCGAGGTCGCTCGATTCGGGCGGGGTGGCCTGGTACAGCGCGGAAACCTGATCGTTTCCCTGCCATGTTCTCGACAAGAAGCGGGCGATAAGTCTAAACCGCTAAAGTTGCGCCAATAGAGGAGGTCGCGATGCGGGAATCTGGCAAGACCGGAGGCTGGTTTACGGTCGGGATCAGCCTGATTGTGCTGGGTGCTGCGATCTATGGCCTTCTGATGCTGTTCGGGATCGGGTTTGCGATCAATCAGGCCAGTAATGAAGCAGGGGCACCCTTATGGGGCGTGTTACTGATTCCAGGCCTTGTCGGATTGGGGTTTCTCGTGCTTTTGGCAAAAGTGATTGTCGATCGATTGAATAGTGCCGAAGACGACCATTATTCCAAGAATGTCGATCAGTAAGAAAGGCGCAGCATGATTGTGACGATGGGCGAAACCGTGCCCGGCCGCGATATTGCCGAAATCATCGGAACGGTGAAAGGCAATACGGTTCGCACACGCTTTTTTGGCCGTGATATCATGGCGGCGCTGCGCAACCTGGTGGGCGGCGAAGTGCCGGAATATACCAAGCTCATGGCGGAAGCGCGCGAACAGGCGATTGATCGCATGGTTGCCGACGCTGAAGCCAAGGGCGCAGATGCGATTATCAGCCTGCGCGTGACCACCAGCATGATTATGGGCGGATCGGCTGAGCTGCTCGCATATGGAACGGCGGTACGCTTGTCATGAAAGATGATGTGAAAGCGCCGGAGCAGGCTGAGGCTGCGCCCCTGACCCTGCAGCAGAAAGCCGTCAAGGAGCTGAAGGAATGGGGGATTACGCTCTCAATCTTCGTGCCGATTTTCCTGATTTTCTCGGCGCTTCTGTATGAATTGCGGGTGATTCCATCCGAAAGTATGGTGCCGAATCTGCAAGTCGGCGACCGGGTCACCGTCAACAAGTTTTCCTATGGCTATTCGCGCAATTCCCTGCCGTTCAGCCTCGGCCGATACGTGCCGCTGCCGGATGGCCGGATCTTTGCCAGCCAGCCAAAACGGGGCGACGTGGCTGTGTTTGAACACACGCACACACCGCGGGTCATGATCAAACGTATCATCGGACTGCCGGGCGATACGGTGGAAGTCCGCGACGGACAGCCGGTTGCGATCAATGGCACGCCGATCGAGCGGACGTTCAATCGACGCATTCGATATCGCCAGCATGATGATGGAAGCTATGTGACGGCGGCCGAGTTCACCGAATCCTATGGTGATGCCTCCTGGGTCAGCCACGACATTGATGGCGAAACCGGCACCAATATTTCCATGACGTTCGAAGTGCCGGACGGCCACTTCCTGTTCATGGGGGACAATCGCGACAATTCCATGGATGGTCGCAACCCGACCGGGCATTGCCCCGCCAATGCGGAAAATGTGATCGATGAAGCCGGATGCCCGCCGCGTCCCGGTTGGGCGCCGGATCAGGCCTCGGTGGGCTATGTGCCGTTTCAGAACCTGATCGGTCGCGCTGATACGGTACTGTTCTCCTTCTATCGCTGTGGCCGGGCACAGGCCGAGCCGTGCATGAAAAGCCGTGTCTGGCGGGGACTTTAGACAAATTCAAACGATCTGATTCATCAGAAATCGACCATGCTGCGGTACATGTTTTGCATGACAATTCGCGTATCGGGCTAGTCGGGACATTGGATCGTGAAATTTGAATTGTATCGTCCGCAGGATCTGTCTGCAGAGCAGTGGCAAATCTATGCCGCCCTGCGGGATGCTCGGTCGATCTATGATGATCCCTTCTTTGACCCGGATTTTGCCCGCCTTGTGGGCGAGGTGCGGGAGGATACGCGCATTGGTTTTGCCAGCGACAAGGATGGCGTTTTTGCTGTCTGGGCATTGCACATTCGACCTGGAAACTGGGCCCGGCCGATCGGGGCACCTTTCTCGGACTGGAACGGTCCGATTTTGGCTGAAAACACGCACCTGTCTGCGCAGGAGATTCTGGCCGGTTTCGATATTTCAGGCCTGACCACACAAGGCTTTCAGCCGTTGAGCGCGGCCCCGACAGATGAGCTTGATCGAATCGGCGCCAATGTGACCGACCTGTCGCAAGGATGGCAGGCCTTTATCGCCGACCAGGAAGCGCGATGGCCGAAACACTTCAAGAAAATGCGGCGCGTCTATCGCAATGTCGATCGCGATTTCTCCGGACCGCAATTCACCTGGGATGATCGCCGCGATGACAGTTTTGATCGTCTGATGACGCTGAAACGCGAGCAATATGCCCGAACCGGCTATTATGATGTGCTCAACGCGCCCTGGACGCGGTCTCTGTTTGACCGATTGAGACACTTTGAGGGGCCGCGGCTGCGCACGCGTATGAGCAGCCTGTATTTTGGCGACCAGATTGCCGCTGGCGAGTTCAATCTCCAATCAGACACGGTCTTGCACGGCTGGATTACCGCCTTTGATCAGGCTTATTCGAAATACTCCCCTGGCAACATTCTGGTGCAGGAAGTCCTCGCGCGGATGAATGAAGCGGGCCTGGTCCTGTATGATTCCGGACCCGGGCTGGACCATTATAAACGCCACTATTCGAACGCGCAGATTGCGATTGAGAGCGGCGTGCTGAGCGGCAACTCAACCGCCCTCAACGCTTCCCGGGTCGCGGGTCAGGTCTGGCGCCTTGGCGAACAGGTCATGCCGCGCCCGGCGAGCGCGATCATGGCGCGCGTACGCCGGCGCATGGATCAGATTGCAGCCGTCGATACCTCGCTGACCGGACGTGCCAGCGGGCTGATCAGTGCTTTGCAAAACCGGCCAGTTTAATCAGGAAGAGGCTTGAAGCAGACCGGCAAGCTGGCTAATCCGCGAGTCAGCGGGCAAAGCGACGGGGTTTGTGATTTCAGATCAGGCTGAACATTCCAGGACGGGCCGGGGGCCTATCATCATATCGCGGCATGGTCGGCCAGCTCTGGACCGCACAGCGGGACCGAGGCTGACCTGGCAGGAATATCGCGACTGGTGGGAGCGTTATGAATCCGGCAGCCTGGCTGAGGATCAGGTGGCGCCTGATCGGTTGAAATCCGCGGTCAAGGATGTCGATCTTGTCTTCAGTTCGGAACGGCCACGCGCCAAAGAGACGGCAAAATGGGCCACGGACGGGCGCCGCCCCGCACCGAACGCGATCTTTAACGAGGCGCCATTGCCGCCGCCGCGTTTCAAGACGCGCAAGTACTTGCCAAAGACCTGGAACGTTCTGGCGCGGACCTTCTGGCTACGCGGACATGCGCTCGATGGCGAATGCGTTAAAGGCGCGCGTGCGCGGGCGATTGAGGCCGCTCAGCATTTGCATGACGCCGCTGAGGGCAAATCTGTCTATCTGGCGGCGCATGGCTGGTTCAACCGCATGTTGCGTCGACCTTTGCGCAAACTGGGCTGGGTCTGCGTCTATGATGGCGGTGATAAATATTGGAGCTACCGGGTCTACGAATATCGTGGAAAATCCTGAAATCGCCATTGAGGCGAGTGCATTCCGGCTCTAGGGTGCGGCCAAACCTAACGAGCTGAGATCACAGAATGGCGACCAAGGCGAAACCCGTCAAAGATATGAGCTTCGAAGAAGCATTGGCTGAACTCGAGACGATTGTCCGGCAATTGGAACAGGGCGATGTCGAACTGGAAAAATCCATCGCGATCTATGAACGCGGCGCCGAGCTCAAAAAGCATTGCGAAACCCGGCTGAAATCGGCGGAACTGAAAGTCGAGCAGATCGTACAGGGCGCCGATGGCGAACCGAAAACCGAGCCAGCGAGCTTTGACTGATGGCCGCCGATGGCGAACCTGACTTTGGTCGGCGCCTGACCGAAATCGCAGATCGTGTCACTGTCGCGCTTGATCAGCTTATCCCCCCCGCCCAAGGCCCTGAAGCCGATCTCATGCGTGCCATGCGCCATTCGGCGCTGGCCAATGGCAAGCGGATGCGGCCCTTCTACGTGATTGAGACTGGCGCGATGTTCGAAGCGCCGGAAAAGAGCCTCTTGCGGACAGCCGCGGCGCTGGAATGCGTGCATTGCTATTCCCTGATCCATGATGATTTGCCGTGTATGGATGACGATGATTTTCGCCGCGGTCAGCCGACTGTGCATAAAGCGTTCAATGAGGCCACCGCGGTGCTGGCCGGGGACGCCTTATTGACGCTGGCATTCAAGATATTGGCCAATCGGGAGACGCATCAGGACGCTCATATCCGTCTCAAATTGCTGGAACGTCTGGCCGATAATGCCGGGCCACTGGGCATGGTGGGCGGGCAGATGATTGATATGCTGGAAGATGACAGCCCACGCGATCTCAACACAATTACGCGCATGCAGCGCCTGAAAACCGGGGCGTTGATATCTTATTCGGTCGAAGCAGGCGCAATTATTGGCGGCGCCAATGATGTCGAGCGCCAGGCCCTGCACGGGTTCGCGCATGATCTTGGTCTGGCCTATCAGATTTCGGACGATTTGCTTGATGCGACAGGCGATGAGACCGATGTCGGCAAGCCTCTGCGCACTGATGAAACGGCTGGGAAAGCCAATTTTGTCACGCTATTAGGGGTCGATCAGGCCCGAGAACGGGTGCGGCTCCTCGCCGCGCAAGCGAAAGAACATCTCGCAATTTTCCGCAATCGCGCCAATATCTTGCTGCAATCGGTCGATTTTGTTTTGGACAGAAAACACTAAAGTCACCGAATTGGGGTTTAAGGCTCTCGGGAGGCCGCCGAATGACAGACCTGAAGAATACGCGTTTGCTCGATGATGTTCAGAGCCCGGATGATTTGAAAGACAAATCACGGGAAGAGCTGAAACAGATCGCGGATGAAGTGCGTCAGGAAGTCATCGACGCTGTCTCTGTCACCGGCGGGCATCTCGGCGCCGGCCTCGGCGTGGTCGAGCTGACCGTGGCGCTCCATGCTGTGTTCAAGACGCCGGAAGACCGCCTGATCTGGGATGTTGGCCACCAATGCTATCCGCACAAGATCCTGACCGGACGCCGCGATCGCATTCGCACGCTGCGACAAGGCGGCGGGCTGTCCGGTTTCACCAAGCGCGCTGAGAGCGAATATGATCCGTTCGGGGCGGCGCATGCCTCAACCTCCATCTCTGCGGCGCATGGTTTTGCGACAGCGCGCGACCTGCAGGGCAAGAGCAATCATGTCGTCTCGGTGATCGGCGATGGCTCCATGACGGCCGGCATGGCCTATGAAGCAATGAATAATGTTGGCGGCGATCAGAAGCGCCAGGTCGTCATCCTGAATGATAATGACATGTCGATCGCTCCGCCAGTCGGCGCGATGAGCCATTATTTCAGCCGTCTGGTCTCCAGCCGCCAATATCGTGGCCTGCGCCGTCTGGCCAAGTCGGTCGTCAAGCCGATCGGCCTGGAAAACCCGGCCCGGAAAGCCGAAGAATATCTGCGCGGCTTCGCCATGGGCGGCACCATGTTCGAAGAGCTGGGCTTCTACTATGTCGGGCCGATCGATGGTCATGATCTGGACGTGCTTTTGCCGGTGCTCGAAAACGTCAAACAGATGCAGCGCCCGGTCCTGGTGCATGTCGTCACCCAAAAAGGCCACGGCTATGCCCCGGCCGAGAACAGCGCCGACAAGTATCACGGCGTGTCCAAGTTCAACGTCGTCACCGGCGAGCAGCAGAAGTCACAGGCCAGCGCGCCAAAGTTCCAGGACGTGTTCGGCGAGACGCTGGTCAAGCTGGCCGAGACCGATGACAAGATCTGTGCGATCACGGCGGCGATGCCGTCCGGCACGGGCGTCAATATTTTCCAGAAAGCCTTTCCAAAACGGGCCTTTGATGTCGGCATTGCGGAACAGCACGCGGTGACCATGGCCGCTGGCATGGCGGCGGATGGCATGAAGCCCTATGCCGCCATCTATTCGACTTTCCTGCAGCGCGGCTATGATCAGGTCGTCCATGACGTTGCCATTCAAAGCCTGCCTGTCCGCTTCGCGATTGACCGCGCGGGTCTGGTCGGCGCGGATGGTCCGACACATGCGGGCAGTTTTGACATTGGGTATCTGGGCGCCTTGCCGGGCATGATCTGTATGGCCGCCTCCGATGAGGCCGAACTGGCGCGCATGGTCGCCACCGCGAATGAGATTGATGATCGCCCCTCGGCGTTCCGCTATCCGCGCGGTGAAGGCTATGGCGTCGAGATCCCCACCGAATTGACCCCGCTCGAGATCGGCAAGGGCAAGATTGTCCGCGAAGGCACTTCAATTGCTATCCTGTCTTATGGCGCCCGCTTGCAGGAATCGCTGAAGGCAGCGGAAATGCTCGCTGCGCAAGGGCTGTCCTGCACGGTCGCGGATGCCCGGTTTGCAAAACCGATTGATGCCGACCTGACCGAGCGTCTGGCCAAGGATCATGAAGTCCTGATCACCATCGAGGAAGGCGCCCGCGGCGGCTTCGGGGCGTTTGTCCTGCAGCATCTGGCGGAGGTCGGCGCGCTGGATACGGGCCTGAAAGTTCGTACGCTGCACCTGCCGGATACCTTCCAGGATCAGGACAAGCCTGACCTGATGTATGAAGAGGCGGGCCTGACAGCACGCCATATCGCAGCCCGCGCGATCGAAGCGCTGGGACGCGGCAATGTCGACGCCATAGAGCGGATTGCGCGCGCCTAATTATCCGTAACAGTGGCTGCCGTTTTTCGGCCTTAGTCGACTGTCAAAGCCTGTTGCTTCCAACCATGGACCGCAACAGGAGCCAGCATGGGCATTCGGGCATTTCTCCTATTGACCCTTATCGCGGTCACGGCCTGCGAAACCGTGCCCAAAACCATGGATCCGGCGATCTTCGAAGGTGAGATAGCCGCGCTTTCCGATAATCCCAGCATGGCCGCATCGGATCGCCAGATCAGTGACTTGCTGGCGCGCCCGGATCTGACCGAGGCGCAACGGGCCGATGCGATCTTCCTGCGCGCCGAGAAACGCCTCGATGCGCGGTTCGATCTGCCAGGAGCGCGCGCTGATTTTGGGACCTTTGTCACGCTGCAGCCCGAAGATGCCCGCGTTTCAACGGCCAAACGCCGTCAGATCTTTGTCGCTGAAGAGATTGAATCGGCGCAGCGGCGGCTGGCCCAATTGCAGAACCTGTCTGATTGGTTCGATGACAAGGTCCTGATGGGGGATCTGGACGCCGGCGCCGCGCGCTATCGCAAGGCTGGCCTGACGCCGAACCCGGCGCAACTTTATCTGCTCAGGGAAAGCGGTTTTGTGTGTGAGGCGGCGGCAGACTCAGGTGCGCAACCCGTTCACCAATATGGCACAGCGCGCGACGATGTCGCTGACGCGGTCTGGTGTGATGACCCAAGCCTCTCCTGATTCTCGCCTTAGTCTCGCCATCGCCGCCATCAATCTTCAGCTTATCCAATTTGAGAGGGATCAAATCATGCGCTTACTCTTAGCCGCCCCGCTACTCGCTCTGGCCGCAGCCTGTGCCTCAACGCCGGTCGATACACAGCCCGTGATCGCAGAGGCACCTCCTGCCGTGCTGGAAGAACCAAGCGCATTTGATCTCGCAATGGGAACCGTTGATGACCTCGTTGCCGCCGGCAATGAGCAGGCCGCCATTCTGCGCCTGGAACAGTTGATCGGGATGCAGACCGCCAGTGATGATGAGAAAGCCGAAGCCCTGTACCGTATGGCGGAACTGAAAATGGGCGAGGGCAATCAGGTCTGGGGCGCGATTGATGCCCTCGATGAGTTCATCGAAACCTATCCCAACCATGCCAAGGCCGAGGCCGCCTCTCAGCTCCGGGATTATGCTCGGGGTGAGGCGACCAGTCTGAATGGCAGCCTGGAAATGAACGCGCACTCGCCGATGGAAGAGTTCAAGAAACGCTTCCGGCTGGGCGAGCATCAAACCGCGGCCGACATCATGTTCGAAAACGCCCTGACGCCGGAAAATGAGTATATCCTCGACATGTATCAGATCGGCTATTTGTGTGATTCTGCGGAGCTGACAGGACCAAGTTACGACCTGACAGAGCCAGATGGCACGGCACGAACGGTCCGGTTCTGCGACTTCGGAAAATAGAGTTTCAGGCTCCGCTGTAGAATACAGCCTCGTACGAGACTGAGCGCCAGCGCTGACCCTTGGTCAGCGCTGGTTTGCCATGCGGCGCCCGGAAAGAGTTACAACTTTCTTAAAATTTTCTGCAAAATGTAACTCGCCAAATTAGGGAGTCTGGCATACAGATTGCTCGTGGGGGCAGTGTAGAGTAATTGGGAGCGGTCCCCAAAATGCAATCATTCTTGACGGTTTTTATCGCTGGAATCCTAGCATTCATCGGCATTTTTATGATGAATCCGGAAATTGAATCCCCCGTTGAATTATATGCCGATACGGTCTCCATGGATGTGGTGAATGAGTTACCAACTGTCCCATCTGTGATCGTTGATCCGGTTCCACCTCTGGTTCTGGCGCTCGATGCCTATCAGCACTTTGATGGCGGCACCTATCTTCCGGCGGACGTTCTGATCGCGTTTGACGAGTAATCCGACCAAAATTTCAAACAAATACAGGCCTGCCGCAGCGTCGCCCCTTCCGTAGGGGGCAAGCTTGCCGCATATCCTTGGGCAATAAGACAATTTACCCGGAGGATATTCATGGCCGCAGCAGCTCTGCCAGACGGTTGGCCCGTTATTTCAATCGCCCAGGCCAATGCCGCCCTTGCCGCATCTGACACCCCTTTGAAACTCGCAGATGGCGTCGTCGGCGGCGTCCCGATGAAGATCTATGTCGATGCGCCGCCAACCATCCGGACCATTCTGGAACTGGCCGAGCCGCAATTCGGAGCCCGCGACTATCTCGTCTATGAAGATGAGCGCGTGACCTTCTCCGCCTTCACGCGTGCCGTAGAGCATTTCGCCAAAGCGCTGCGCGAAACCTATGGCGTCGAAAAGGGTGACCGCGTCGCCGTGATCATGCGCAACTTCCCGCAATGGCCGGTGCCATTCTTCGCCGCCTTGTCCCTTGGCGCGATTGCGACGCCGATGAATTCCTGGTGGACCGGGGATGAGCTTGAATATGGCTTGCAGGATTCCGGCGCCAAAGTGGCGGTGGTCGACCCCCAGATCCTCGCTCGTATTCAGGATCATCTTGGCAATCTGCCAGCCCTGGAAAATATCATCGTGGCCCGCGCCAGCGGCGATTTGCCGGGCGACAATGTCCGCGCCATGGAAGACCTGATCGGACCTGCGACGAGCTGGGCGAGCCTCGAGAAAATCGGCTTGCCAGCCGCCGAGCTCGACCCGGATGATGATGCCACCATCATGTACACGTCTGGCACAACCGGGCGCCCGAAAGGCGCGCTGGCATCGCATCGCGCGATCATCTCCAACATGCTGAACTCGCTGACCTGTCAGATGCGTATGCTGCTGCGACGGGGCGAGGCGCCGCCGGAACCAGACCCGGATGAGCAGAATGCGACCTTGCTGGCCATCCCGTTCTTTCACGCGACGGGCGCGTTCGCGGTACTGATCCCGAGCATGCTTCAGGGCAACAAGATTGTCTCCATGTATAAGTGGGATGCGGGCGAAGCGCTGCCCATCATTGAGCGCGAGAGCATCAATAATGTCGGCGGCGTTCCGGCCATCGCCTGGCAATTGCTGGAACATCCTGAGCGCGACAATTATGATCTGTCCTCGATCAAGGCGGTCTCCTATGGCGGGGCACCATCGGCGCCGGAACTGGTCACGACGATCAAGAAACGCTTCCCGGAAGCGGCGCCTGGCAATGGCTGGGGCATGACCGAGACGTGTGCGACTTCGTCGGTCAATCTCGGCGAAGACTATGTCAATCGTCCGGACAGTGCCGGCGCCCCTCCCGGCGCGGTGGAATACAAGATCGTGTCTCCAGATGGCAAGGTGCTGCCGGCCGGCGAAGTCGGCGAGCTCTGGTGCAAGGGCCCAATGAATTGCAAGGCCTATTGGAACAAGCCGGAAGCGTCTGCCGAGACCTTTGTCGATGGCTGGGTCGTGACCGGGGATCTGGCGCGTCTGGATGATGAGGGCTTTCTCTACCTCGTCGATCGCGCCAAGGACATGCTGATCCGCGGCGGCGAGAACATCTATTGTATCGAAGTTGAAAGCGCGTTGTACGACCATCCAGCCGTGATGGATGCGTCTGTGGTCGGCATCCCGCATAAGGTGCTGGGCCAGGAAGTCGGTGCCGTGGTGCAGTTGAAGCCTGACATGAATGCCAGCGAAGACGAGCTGCGCGCGCATGTCCGCAATCAGCTGGCCGCGTTCAAGGTGCCGGTCGAGATCCAGTTCCAGGATGAACCCTTGCCGCGCAACGCCAACGGGAAAATCCTGAAACCGGTCCTGCGCGATCGCTTCGAGGCGCGCAGTTAGCGCCGCCTGTCGCCGCGGCAGATAGGGCATCTCCCGTATTGGCGGAGATGTCCGCGCCGGTAGCCTCTCCTGAAAAACACAGGGAGGGTGCCGCGATGGCGTCAGACAAGATTGAAGGTCACTATGATGTATTGATTGCCGGGGCGGGTATTTCCGGCATTGGCTCGGCTTATCACCTGCGGTCGCAATGCCCTGGCAAGTCTTTCCTGATCCTGGAAACACTGGACAGTTTTGGCGGCACCTGGCGGACGCATACCTATCCGGGAATCCGGTCAGACAGTGACCTCTACACGTTTGGCTATCGGTTCAAGCCGTGGATCGGGCCGCCCATCGCAACGGCCGAAGAGATATTGTCCTATATGGGCGAGGTCATCGATGAGAATGATCTGGCCCGCCACATCCAGTACGCGCATACAATTGTCGGCGCGTCTTATGATTCAAGCGCAAAGCAATGGACCGTCCGGGTCGTCGATCGCGCGACCGACACTGAAAAAGTCTATACGTGCACATTCCTCTGGATGTGCCAGGGCTATTACAATCACGCCGAGGGCTATACGCCGGAATGGGACGGCATGGACGTGTTCCAGGGCGAGATTGTGCATCCCCAAACCTGGCCGGAAGACATCGACCTCACGGGCAAGACTGTGGTTTGCATCGGATCCGGCGCCACCGCGGCGACCCTGGTGCCAGCGATTGCTGGCGCGTGCGCGCATGTCACCCTTTTGCAGCGCTCCCCGACCTATTTCTTTCCCGCCGAGAACCGAAACGAGCTGGCCGATGAATTGCGCCGGATCGGCGTTTCGGATGAATGGGTGCATGAGATTGCGCGCAAGAAAGCGCTCTTCGATCAGGACGAAATGTGTCAGCGCTGCCTGACCGAGCCGGATGTCGTGAAGGCGGAACTGTTAGAGGCTGC
>JBCCCT010000013.1:0-34644 GCA_039033355.1 Pseudomonadota bacterium
GATAATATGCCATCGCAGGCGCGCTTGGTTTCAGGCGCTTAAAAGCCTCTCCGAAAGGAAGGCAGTTCAGTTCCGCGTTTGAAACAAGCGCGCCTTGCCTTTTCATCCCCTCAAGGCCGAAGCCCTGTGAGGCGCTTTGGTGTGCGTATGGTTTGCTTCTGGACCTGTTCCGCCCGCTCGACTACGCTCAACCCGCGGGGGAAAGAGGAGAGGGAATATGAAAAAACTCCATTGGGCAGCGCTCACAGCGCTCGCAATCAGCGGATTGGCGCAGGCGCAGGAAACCCAAAAACTGCAACCGAAGCAGCTTCAGGAAATCCAATTGCCGCAACAGGTTCTGACCCCGCCCGGAAAGCAACCGCAACTGGAGCTGGAAGCGATTGACACGACGCAGAGATCGCGCGCGGCCGGATGTATCAAGCACCAGGTATATAATGTTCAGGGGCTCAATCGGATTTCGACTCTGTTCGTGATCGAGACCTCATCCGGCGACAAGACATTCAATTTTGAAGGCAATGCCATTCGCTTTATTCCGGACGGCGATCCCTTGCCGCTGGCCAGCACGCTGGAAACCAATCGCTGGGATCGGATTCTGACCTCGCTGGAACGCGCGGCTGCCGCCGACAAGCCGCTCCTGGTCGACTATCATACAACGACCCGCGAAGTGTTCGGGATCTTCGTCCAATGGTCGGGGAATTGCGCGCCCTAATCGCGGCTGGCCAGATAGGTTTCCCTGAATTCGCCGCATGACGGGGTTGGCGCATTTGTGTCCATGCCGAACACGATGTGCCAGTCGCCATCCTGCTGCGCCATGGTCAGCTGATTGATGCCACAGCCGACCAAGTCGCCATTAACGGTAATCGTGAAAGGCGCCCACACCGTCGCGAGCCGGCCAAAGGTCTCGGTCTCGACGCCGAACAAGACTTCATGCGCGGCACCGGTTTCGAGCGTCCCAACCCAGTCGCGCCAGCGTTGAAGGCCATCCGGGCGCAAGTCGCCAGTATCGGTGACACGGCGAAGCGTTGCGCCCTCGGCAAAGACCTGATCGACCATGTCAGCATCGCCCTGATACATGGCGCGCATCATGGAAAAGGCGGTGGCTTCCGGGCTGGAAAGATCAATCGGCGCCAGCATGTCGGGGGCGGCGTCTTCGCTCATCGCGAGCGGTGCAAACAAACCCGCGGGAATGAGGGACAATGCGAAGAAAATGTGGCGCATGGTTCAGCCTTTCTGTCGCGTCGCATTGCGCGATCTTCATCTGGCCCCTCTTTGCGAAGGGAGCGTTTTGCGCCACATTGGCGCAAATGTTCGTTGCCGTCTCCCCTGTTTGTCCAACCACCGACCTACCCAAAACCGTGGCGTTTTGGAAAATGTTGGGGTTTGACCTCGTATTCGCCGATCATGCCGAGTTGTCCGCGGCCTCCTATGCGGGCGTTCAACGCGACACGCTCGAGCTGCATTTACAGACCTTTACGCCGGATCAGATCCAGACGACGCAAACCATGGCGACCCGGATTCGCCTGACCAGCCGAGAGGCATTAGAGGCCTTGTATGCGGAATGGGACCCGCATGGATTCATCACCGCCAAGCTGGAAGCCAAGCCCTGGGGCAATTACGAATTCGGGTTCTATGATCCCGACAAGACTCCATTCTTCTTCTATGTCGATCTTTGAGGCGCGCGTTCATGCCACCATTTCATCTCGCTTTCCCGGTTCATGACCTGAGCGCTGCGCGCGCATTTTACGGGGATTTGCTGGGCTGCCCGGAGGGCCGCAGCAGTCAGGATTGGGTCGATTTTGACTTTTTCGGCCATCAGATCGTCGCGCATCTGGCGCCCGAGGATTGTGACCCGACCGGGACATCTGGCGTTGACGGCAAAAACGTGCCCGTCCGCCATTTTGGTCTGGTGCTCGATATGGCGTCCTGGCAAGCCTTGTCGAAGCGTCTGACCGGCCAGGTGGATTTTATCATCGACCCCTATGTTCGGTTTGCCGGCGAACCAGGCGAACAAGCCACCATGTTCTTTTCCGACCCGTCCGGCAATGCAATCGAACTCAAGGCCTTTGCGGAAATCGGACGTTTGTTCGAAAAATAGTAACCATTTTTCGCTTTCTGGAGGCGATTTTTCGACAGATCCACAGACCTTGGATCGTGGCTGTCATTGGATCTTGGGGCGTAGCAGGAGACCGGTATGGACCTCTTCAGTCAATTTTTTGCGGAAATGACCGCAAACAGCCCGCGCTGGGTTCTGATCTGGGTGAATGTGATGGTCATTATCCTCGCCCTCGCCATACCGTTCAGTTTTTCCTATCGCGAAGCGCGCTGGATTCTGCTCGGGTCCGTGCTCGGCATGTTAGGCACGGTCGCCGCCTACGGGATGTTCGGGTATACCCGCCTGCTCGGGCTTGGGCATATTCTGTTCTGGACGCCGACCCTGATCTACATCATCACCGTGCGCGGCTGGAAGACCTACCACAAGACGCTGTTTTCGCGATGGATGATACTGGCGGCGATTATTATCGGCATTTCATTGTGTTTTGATGTCATCGATCTGCTGCGCTGGATCCTCGGTGAACGCGCCCCCATTCAAATCTAGAGTAAGATCCCGAGTGCGCCGAGCAGCGTTACCAGACTGAACATCGGGATAACGGGAATACGTCGCACCGACAGACCGGACTTGATGACGACAAAAACGGCGACCGCGACAAAGCTTGCGGCGCCGAGCATGGCGATCCAGGCATAATCAAGTCTGGCGGGGAGAATGATAGCGGTCGCAAATCCCGCGGCGATGAACAGGGTGGTCACAGTCCCAAGATGCCACATCAGATAAGACAGCCATTTGATTTGCGGATCAGTGTCGATGGCCAGCAGCGGACGCACCACCCTTGGGCCGCCGGCAAACACGTGGATCGCTGCGGTCAGGGCGGCCAGCAATGCGGCCGCACTCAAGAATATTGTATTGATCAAAATCAGCTCCCAGCCTGCATCCGCATGACTGTTCGAGCTTCCTCGCGTTTCGTCAATGCTGACACGCGCGCGTCAATTCCGGATTTAGTCGCCTTCGCCCGGATTCGGGCTGAAGAATTCAGCCAGCTTATTGGTTTTTTGGGCGAATTCCTCGCGATCGGCGGGCGGCTCTTTCATTCGGGTGATGTTTGGCCAGACTTTCGCATATTCTGTGTTCAGCTTCAGCCATTTCGCATCAGGCTCATCATCCGTATCCGGCGTGATGGCCTCGACGGGGCATTCGGGTTCACAAACGCCGCAATCGATACACTCGTCCGGGTGTATGACGAGCATATTTTCACCCTCGTAGAAACAATCGACCGGGCAGACTTCAACACAGTCCATATATTTGCAGCGGATGCAGGCATCCTTGACGATATAAGTCATTTGCGAACTCAGAAATTGATAATGCAGCGCAGCACATGGCTTCGGAGCTGGGACAAGTCAATGCACAGGACTGTCACGGTGCGTTTAGTTCTGCTCTTTTTCGGGCATGAGCGCGCGTCACATCGTCAATATGCAATAGGCTGGCAACGTGCCGAATGAAAGATTCTTCGTATTTACAAGCCTCTCCATCCGCCAGTGAGACGCGATACAGACCTTCAATCACACTTGATCGCTCGCTCTTCGGCAGCGTTTTGACATGCCGCGTCAAAGCGTGCGTGTCGGTCGCGTCCTCAGCGATTTGTTCGCCATTCAGCAAGACTTCGTCAGCGCGCGTCGCATCCATGTTGAAACTGGTGACGAGGATCTCCGCGATCATGTCGCTTTCGAGATTGGCATACACGCCATCAACGAGGGCAGCCTCGACCAGAAGCGCCGCAGCGGCTTCATATGGATCGAGATCCCGCACCGGCGCGTGTGATGCGTCATCACTGAAAAGATTCTTTAAAAACCCTAGCATGACCGCCTTATGCGCCGGGCATGACACGTCTGTAAAGCCCCGCAGCTTCAGTTGCTGGACCACGACGTTCGCCGATTTCGACCACTTCAACCGTCTCAATCGTCTTGGCTTTGTAAAAAGTCAGGACATCCCCTGGCGCAATTCTCTGGCCCGCTTTCGTGGTTTTTCGGGTTTGGCCGTGCCGCGTGATGCGAATGCCTTTGCGGCTGACATAATCGGTCGCTAGTGCCCGTGTTTTGAAGAACCGGGCTCGCCACAGCCAGATGTCGACGCGAATTTCCGCTTCGGCCTCACTCATTCGAGGATGCGGTATCCGGGGGCGGTGAATCGGGGGCGGAATCAGGCGCCGTCGCCGGTTCAGCTGTTGCCTGCGGAGCAGCCGCGTCTGATTTTTCAGGCTTTGGTTTGCGCTTCTTGGGCTTGGGCTTCGGTTTTGGTTTGTCGGGCAAGAGGGCGCCGAGTACGGCGAACGGGCTATCCGGGTCCGGTTCGCGGCGTGAAGGGCGCCGCTGTCCACCGCCTTGATGCGGGCGTTTGCCGTGTTGGCGCTCTTTTTTCTTTCTGGGTCCGGCTTTTGCTGCGTTCGGGCGCGCCTGTTTGCGTGCCGCGCGTCTTTGTTCCTGAGCCTCGATATGCGCCTTGGATTGGAACCGCCATAATTTCACGGCGCCGGTTTCCGGATCCTTTTCCGCAGGAGCGATGCGAAAGCCTTTCAAGACATTGTGAAAATCTTCCAGGGGGCATGACACCATGGAGGCCAATTCCGGTGGAATCTCGAATTTGGCCTGGTCAGCTTCCTTCCGCCGTTTCGACAATTCCCAGCCGAGTCGCTCAGCCAGGTCCGCCCGCACGGCGCGTTTGCCAAAGCGGAGATAGCCTTGCGCCGCTAGATCCTCGTCCGGCCAGGATCCGTCCAGTTCGAAACTGCCGGCACCCTCCGGCGCGACGGCGCGGTCTCGACCGTCTGCCAGGCTCAGCAACAAGGCCATCAGTTTTTGCGCTGCTGGCTTTTGCGCGTCCGGAATATGGGCGGCGATCCGGCCGGATCGAATTCCGGCTTCTTTCAACTTCGCGCGGTCTTCAGGCCCGGGCAGCAGGTTGCGATCCTCGCCGCGCAGATCACAGGCCGCGCCAGCCTCCAGCAAACGGAAGGCCAGGCCGCGGGCCAGACCATCCAGAGCAGCTTCATCTGGCGAGAATTTCAGTTTGAAATGGGTCGGCAGTCGTTTCTGGATCTCGGTTCCGAGCCATTCGTTCAAGCGCGTCAGGGCGGCGTCCTGCTGATGCCCTTCAGCATCCTGCCCACCAATCAGACTCGCCGATGGCACGAGCCAATGTGGTCCGCTCGCCAATTGCGCGACCGGGGCCTCATTCCAGACGATCTGGGCTTGCGCGTTCAGGCTCAGCGCATTTTCCGGTGCCCCCGAAATGGCTTTCAACCTTTCGGCGATGACCGGTTCCAACGCTTGCATCGCGGCGCTGCGCAGCGTTTTGCCTTCCAGATCGGAAGCGCTGGAATCAGGTTCGAAGGTCAGTCCGACAAGCTTGCCAACCTTGTGCCCTTCAATGGTGACTTCCCCGGTTTCAGAAACGTCAGTGCTCAACAGATCTTCCCTTTTCAGCCCCGCAATCAGGGCAGTTGTACGCCGATCAACGAAGCGCTGGGTCAGGGCTTCGTGCAGCGCATCTGACAAACGATCTTCGATGTCCCGGGTTCTTTCGCGCCAATAGACAGGATTTTCAAGCCAGTCAGCCCGGAAACTTGCGTATGTCCATGTCCGGATCATGGCCAGGCGCTGTTGCAACAGACCAATATCGCCGACCGTTTGATCCAGTGCCTTGAGGCGCTCATCCATCGCTGCGTCACCAAGACGGGCATCCGGATCGGCCAAGGTTTCGGCCAGGCCGAGCACGAGACGGCCATGGCCTTCATGTCCAGCCTTTCGGAAGTCAGGCAATCGCGCCAGATCCCACAGTCGTCGGACATTGCGCTGGCCACGCACCTCCGGGCCGACGGCGCTATCCTCTGCCATGCGGCGTAGCACCCATTCATCAAGCCCGTGAGGATTCTGTCGCAGACTCGGATGCGGGCTCGGCCGGGCGAGGCTGGCAATCAAGGTCTTGATCGACCGATAGTCGAGATCGCTATTGCGCCAGTTCAGGTCGACGACAGGGTCGTAGCGATGATCTTCGACGGCGCGAATCAGATCGTCTTCAAATTCAGGACAGTCATTGGTTTCGCCGAATTCGCCATTGTCCCGAAAACGTCCTGCGCGTCCAGCAATCTGACCGATCTCGGCCGGACTCAGCCAGCGGTGACGACGACCGTCAAATTTCGATCGCCCCGAAAAGGCGACCCGGTCGACGTCGAGATTCAGACCCATGCCGATGGCATCCGTAGCGACCATATAATCGACTTCGCCTGACTGATAGAGCGCCACCTGCGCATTACGTGTGCGTGGGCTCAGGCCACCCATCACAACGGCGCAGCCACCTTTCTGGCGGCGCAGGACTTCGGCGATTGCATAGACCTTGTCAGCACTGAACCCGACAATGGCCGTGCGTTTGGGCAATTTGGTGATTTTCTTCTGGCCAGCATAGGACAGGGTCGAAAACCGTTCGCGGATGTCGGTGGAAATGTCGAAGTCGAGATCACGGAGCACATCACGCATTGTTTCAGCGCCGAGCAACAAGGTTTCCTGCGTGCCACGCATGTTCAGAATGCGATCTGTGAAAACATGGCCGCGATCATCATCCTCAGCGATCTGGATTTCATCAATCGCCAGGAACTCAACGCGGATATCTGTCGGCATCGATTCGACCGTACAGACCCAATAGCGTGCCTGGTCAGGCACAATGCGTTCTTCGCCGGTGACCAGGGCAACCGCGCGATCGCCCTTTTCAGCGACGATCCGATCATAGACCTCGCGTGCCAGCAGGCGCAAAGGCAGACCGATCATGCCGGTCGTGTGACCCATCATGCGATCGAGCGCGTAATGGGTTTTACCTGTATTCGTTGGGCCAAGAATGGCTTTGAGAATGGCCATGTAAGGAGACTATCCGAGGGAAGAGGTTCGCAGGTTCTAGGAGGTTGGACACCGCTCAGGCTGATCTATGTGCGAGTCGACGAGATTTCCATCCCCATCTTCGATTTTGAATTGATCTAGCCATGCGCGGTCGCGTGTCAGAGGTTGATAATCGCTGGTGACATAAAGCCTGAGTTCGCGCCGCAAGGGGCATCCATTTGAGCGGTGACCCAGGTCGACCCCGACAAGCCCTTCCGGGGTCCAGGTTGCGAAGTCAGCTTGGATACGCGGTCTCAGATGTGATCGGTAGCTGGCCAACAGAACCCGGCTGCTCTCCAGGTCCGCCAGGTCGAGATTTTCCGAATAGCTCTTCGGACCCGGATTATAACGCCACATGATAAGCGGCACATCCAATTGATCGCGTAAATAATAATCGAGGCCGTGCCAGATTTCGCGTTCGTCGACCAGAATGGCGGTCGGCTGCAGCCGTTCGATTTCGCGCGCCAATTGCTGAGACAGATCTTCCCAGCCACGCACACGCTTCAGATCATTATCGCGACCGAGCGCGGCGCTCCAGCTGGGCGGTCCGAGCGCGAGTGTGATGGCCAGCGCGCCAACCAGGCCTTGCAGTCCGATCCCGATCCAATAGGCCGGTCGCCAACCGCTGGCACGGATCAGGAAGCCGCCAATGAACACGCTGGCAGCCGGATAGGCGGTCGCGGCCCAATTGGCATGCGCGCGGGACAATACGGCCTGGATGGCAATAATGATGATGACGGGTAGAATGAAACAGGCGAGCCACCGCTCTTTCGCGCTTTGGGCATGCGCGGCGTCTCCGATATCGGCAAGTTCGGGTTTCGGACGCAGAAAGATCAGTCCAGTGATCAGCGCGATGAAGCAAACGGGCCCGAACACACCCATTTGATCGCCGATGAATTCCGGGAAGTGATCGAGATTGAAAAGATCTCCACCGAGATTGGCATTGTCGACAGTGTGGCTAACGGTCTGGAATTCGTTTGCCGCATTCCAGATAAGATGTGGCGCAAACACGATCGCTGCGGTGACGACAAAGACCGCACCTCGGGCACTCAGGACTGCGGCGCGGGTTGGTTTGTCGAACAAACTGGTCAGCGCCACCCCGATCGCGAAATAGAGCATCGCATATTTCGACAGAAACCCGGCCCCGATGGCGAGGCCAAGCAAAACCGTCCCGCCCCAGCCAAGATCGTTTTCCCGAAGCCGCCAGAACAGATACAGCGCCAGACTCCAGAATGGAAAGAGGACGCCGTCTGTCGAGATGACCCCCGACGATAGAATGATGCCGGGCATCAAAAGATAGGTCACGGTTGTGAATAGCCCCGCCAGGCTGCCAAACACACGCCGCGACAGCAGGAATAGAAACACCGATGCAATGGCATGAAAGATCGGAGCAAAGAATCGGATGGCCCATTCAGAATCACCGAAGAGACCCGCCGAAGCGTGGATCATCCAGGCGATCATGGGCGGCTTCGAGTAATACCCCCATTCCAGCGACTCACCCCAGCGCCAATATTGCGCCTCGTCGGCATAAAGTTCCAGCGGAGACACCATAACGAGTACGATTCGTACGGCCAGGAGCCCTGCAATTATTGCGATTGCAAGTCGGCTATATCGGTCTGTTGCGGAAGAATCAGTGACCATAATCTTCCCTTACGCGCCTTGCCCAATGACATAAACCCTTCGGCGCATGTGTGGCTTATTTGCAATGCCAACCAACTGAGTCAGTGGTTACACAGAACTCTAACATGACTGTCACATTTCTGTTATCCGCAAGATCTAATGCCTCGCGCAGTAGTGTATTCGGGTCATCCTGCCCGACCTGCTTTGTGGCAATTTGAGGGGAAACTCATGTCCAATTGGAAACTCCTATCCGGAGTGGCCGCCGCCTCCATCATGACCGCAGCGATCGTCGCTCCGGCAGAGGCTCAGGTCACAACATCTGAAATTCGCGGTTCTGTTAGCAGTGACTCTGGCGCCGTTGTTGCTGACGCGTCTGTTTCAATCACCGATACAGCGACCGGTCTGACGCGCTCGACGACGACCAGTGCGACGGGGGCCTATGCTATCCGCAACCTGCCGATCTCGTCTTCTTATCAGGTGACCGTCTCGGCCACTGGCTTGCAAAGCCAGCAAGTCGATAATGTACCGCTGGTGCTGGGCGACACGACGAATCTCGACTTTACGCTGACATCGGACGCCGATCGCACACTGGACACAATCGTTGTTACCGCGTCTGCCACAGATCTCATTCAGACGGCCGTTGGCCCAAACGCCACCTTTGGTTTGGAAACACTTCAGAGTGCGCCGACGATCAACCGGAACATTACCGATGTTCTGCGGATTGACCCTCGGATCTACGTTGATGAGAGCCGCGGCGACATCAACCCGGTTCAGTGTGGTGGCAAGAACCCTCGATTCAACTCGCTGACACTGGATGGTGTTCGCCTGAATGACGGTTTCGGCCTTAACTCGAACGGGTATCCGACCGAGCGTCAGCCTTTCCCATTCGATGCAATTGAGCAGGTCGCGGTTGAACTGTCGCCGTTCGATGTTGAATATGGCGGCTTCACGGCGTGTAACATCAACGCCGTTACCAAGTCAGGAACCAATGAGTTCCACGGGTCTGCATTCTTCGATTATGCATCCGACGATTTCCAGGGCGATTCTCTGGAAGGCAGCAGCATTCAGGCAAATCCATTCGACGAATATCGCTATGGTGCGCAGATCGCTGGCCCGATTGTCAAAGACAAGCTGTTCTTCTCTGTCGCTTACGAAAAGCTTGAAGGCGCTAACACTTTTGACCGCGGTCCAATCGGATCAGGCGCGATCAATGAAGTGAATGTCACACAAGAAGATCTAGACGAAATCTCCCGGATCGCGCGTGATATTTATGGCTTTGATCCAGGTGGTATTCCAACCAGTTTTGACAACGAAGATGAGAAAATTCTCGTCAAGCTGGACTGGAACATCAACAACCAGCATCGTGCGGCCTTCACCTATAACTATAATGACGGCTTCAACATCACGCAGTCTGATGGTGACATTGATGAATTCGAATTCTCAAACCACTTGTATGAGCGGGGCGCGGAACTGAATCAGTATGTCGGCTTCCTCTATAGCGATTGGACAGACAACTTCTCGACCGAAGTACGTCTCGGCTATGTTGATCTTGAGAATCGCCAGAACTCAATTGGCGGAACAGATTTTGGTGAGATAACAGTCGAGCTCGGTGGAGATACTGATGACCCGAGCGACGACGTCGCCGTGTATCTCGGTGGCGATGATTCTCGTCAGTCAAACGAGCTGAATTACAGCATTTTGAACATGGCGTTTAAAGGCTTCTATCAGCTCAACGACCACGCCATCACGTTCGGCTATGAGCGCGAAGAGCTCGATATCTTCAACTTGTTCATCCAGCACACCGAAACTGAAATTGACTTCGATGACAATCCGGGAGTGGTTGATCCAACCGACACTCGCGATCCTGCCATTGTCAACTTTGAGCTCGGTCTGGCGGACAATGTAAACTACAACAATGCGCCTTCAGGCAATCCACGTGATGCCGCTGCTGACTGGGGATATGCTGTCAACACCGCATACCTGCAGGACGAGTTTGATATTGGCAGCAATGTCAGCGTCATTCTGGGTCTGCGATATGACTGGTGGGAAACCGACGATGAGCCAGTGACCAATCCTGACTTCCTGGCTGATTACGGGTTCTCCAATGGTCAGACTCTGGATGGTGAAGGCTTGCTTCAGCCACGCTTTGCCTTCACTTGGGACGCCAAGGAAAACCTCACCGTCCGCGGCGGCTTTGGACTCTATTCCGGTGGTGATCCGAACGTCTGGTTGTCAAACAATTATTCCAATAACAATGTCCTGCAATTTGGTCAGGATGGCGGCGGATTTGGTCTGGAAAATGGCGTAACTTCGCTGTTCGATATTGACTACACAGCATGTGAAGACGGCGTTCCTGTCGGACCGGGTTGGTGTGTCCCAACCGTGTTGGCCGATGCCGTTGCCAGTGGTCAGGGTTCGAATTTCGAAATCAACTTTCTTGATCCTGATTTTGAAATCCCATCCGAGTGGAAATACTCTATCGGAGCCACATGGTATCCGCAGATCAACGTCAATAACTTCCTTGGCGGTGAGTATGCAGTGAATGCCGATCTTCTTTATTCGAAGAGCGACAATTCCGCGATGGTGCTCCGCGCGGACCTGGTTGAATCCGGGTTCAATGATCAAGGCATCGTCACGTTCGATAGTGTTCGTGAAGGGGCCTTTGTTCTGACCAATTCGAACGTCGGCAATGAGTCTCTCACGGCGTCCTTCAGCATTGCCAAAGACTATGGCAACGGGTTCGACTGGTCGTTCGGCTATTCGTATAATGACGCGAAAGACGTTCAGCCAATGACGTCTTCGGTGGCATTCTCGAATTACAATAACCGCGCTTATACCAGCCCGCAGGAAGATGTTCTGTCGACATCAGACTATAACATCACGCACCGTTTCACGGCGCTTGCGAACTATGAAAGGGAGTTCTTTGAAGGCTATGCTTCGACGGTCTCTGCTTTTGCAACAGCTCGGTCGGGACAACCATTCTCACTGATCCGTGATGATCAGAGCGTGGCAGCGTTTGGCTTCACGCCGTTCGTTGATCCTCCAGGTATCCTGATCCCCGGCGCAGAGCGCAACGGAGAAGAAGGCTCCTGGTTCAGCAAAGTGGATGTTCGCTTTGAACAGGAATTCCCAGGCATTCGCCCGCAGGACCGTTCGTCTGCATTTATCGTTGTTGATAACCTCACCAACCTGATCAATGACGAATGGGGCATTCTGCGTGTGCCGGACTTCCCGCCAACCGTTGAAGCCAATCCAGCAACAGGCGCTCTGTCGCAGGACGCTGAATCCCGGATTGGTGACGCGTCACTGTGGGAAATTCGTTTCGGTGTCCGTTACGAATTCTAATTTGGTCACATGACCTGATGAGAAAGGGCGGTGCAGAAGGCACCGCCCTTTTTCTTTGTACTTTCAATGCACATGTGGCAAAGGCGCGGCGATGTCGAACCCGAACCTGTTTCTGCCGCCAGAATGGGCGCCCCAGTCTGCGGTCTGGGTCGGCTGGCCACACTTGCGCGGTGAATGGGGAGCGGCGTTTGATGCCGCGCGCGAGGAGATTGCCGCGTTCGTGCGGGGTTTGAGCAATGTCGCTCCTGTCCGCATTGCTTGTGGTTCACGAGAAGCCTTTGGCAGCGCCTGGTTCGCGCTGGAAACGCAAATCGAGGCTGAGCGTGTCAGCCTGCATACCCTGCCGGCAGGCGACATTTGGCTCCGGGATACAGGCCCGATTATCGCGCATCAGGATGAGCGAAGTATCGCGCTGGATTTTGGCTTTAATGGCTGGGGTGGAAAATACATGATGCCCGGCGACACAATGACGGCGGGCGGCATTTCCAGCGTCGAAAGCTTGATGCGACGATCGCACGATTTCATCCTCGAAGGCGGCGCGATAGATGTGGACGGCGCTGGCCGTTTGCTGACAACGAAGCAATGCCTGCTCAATCCCAACCGCAATCCGGGCTGGACGCAGGCAATTGCTGAACGTGAACTCAAGCAAGCCTTTGCGATTGAGCAAGTGATCTGGCTTGGTGACGGGCTGCGCAATGATCACACGGATGGTCATATCGATAATATTGCCCGCTTTATCGGACCCAGACGTATCTTGTGCCAGTCCGCATCAGGTCCTGATGATCCCAATGCCGAGACCTATGCGGCGATTCAATCCGATCTTCGCGCGGCGGGCCTGGACACGATCATGATTCCGTCTCCTGGTCGAATCGAAGACACTGATGGGGCGAGTCTGCCAGCGAGCCACCTCAACTTCCTGATCAGTAACGGTCACATCTATATGCCGGTCTATGAAGATATCTATTCACATCGGGCGCTCGCCGCTATCAAAGCCGCGATGCCAGACTATGAAGTTATCGGCCTGGCCGCGCGCAACATCTTGTCTGGCGGTGGGGCTTTTCACTGTATGACCCAGCAAGTGCCAGCACAGAAGGAGGAGAGCGTATGAGCCGAGCGGTCACAGTTGCGGCGCTGCAATTGGCGTTCACCAAAGCCAGTCCTGACACCAATATCTCCCGCGTCGCAGACTTCGCGCGACGTGCTGCGGATGCGGGCGCCGACATCATTTTGCCGCCTGAATTGTTCAGCGACCACTATTTCTGCAAGACACAGGATGAGGTCCATTTCGCGACCGCTCATCCGTGGCGCGAGCATCCGGCCGTCCTTGCCATGCAGGATGTGGCTCGAGATCTGTCTGTGGTTATCCCGGTCTCGATCTTCGAGAAACAGGGGCCTGAATATTTCAACTCCGTGGTGATGGTCGATGCCGATGGCGCACTGCTGGGCGTGTATCGCAAGAGCCACATTCCGGACGGGCCCGGCTATCAGGAGAAATTCTATTTCCGTCCGGGCGATACCGGCTTTCGGGTCTGGGACACAAGGAAAGGACGTATCGGGGTTGGAATATGCTGGGATCAGTGGTTTCCGGAAGCCGCTCGCGCCATGGCGCTGCTCGGAGCAGACCTTCTATTCTACCCCACGGCGATCGGGGCCGAGCCGCAAGATGCGAGCCTCGACACCGCAGCGCGTTGGCGCCGTGCCATGCAAGGACATGCGGTCAGTAATGTGATCCCGGTCGTTGCAGCGAACCGGATTGGCGACGAAGACGGTCAGGTGTTCTATGGCACCAGTTTCATTGCGGATGAAGTCGGCGAGATTGTTGCTGAACTGAACCGGGCAGACGAAGGTGTCATCGCAGCAACGTTCGATCTGGATCAGATAGACCGCGAACGAGCGGCCTGGGGCTTTTTCCGCGATCGACGTCCGGATCTGTATGGCAATCTGGTTTAGAAAACGTCGGCTGCGGTGGTGCGATCGCGTGTCCAGACCGCAAAAAAGAAGCGTCCCAGACCGATCAGGATGAGGACCACGAATATCAATCCGGACCAGGACGCGCGTTCCATCAAGGGCGCAAAACTCGCCGGATAGTCGGCATAGCGACGTGGCATGCCCGCAAAACCGGCGGCGAAGAATGCAGCGCCATAGATCCGCAGCAAGACGATTAAGACACCGACATAGATGGCGGTTATCCAGCCATTCAAGCGTGCCCCACGGGCCTGACTCCAGACGCTGAGACAACTGAACAGCATAAACATCAAGGCCACGCCGACCAGATGCAGAAATGCGGTCGCCACATGCGTATCTGCCCATATCGAAGGATTTGTTGATTCCATCAGAAGCCGCCAGGCCACACCGTAAAACACGCCGGGGACCAGACAGGCCCCGAGAAATATGAAAGCGGATGCATTCCGATCCGAGTGTCGGAGCAGGAGCAAACCCACCAGGATGGCACAGGCAATTGGAACCGATACGCTGTCAATGGATCCAACAAGTGGCTGCAGCGCCTGCGAAAATGCGAGCGCCGCGAAGGCGAGGGCCACCAGAGCAAAGCCGCAGGCGTATAATGCTTGCCTCGCGATCGGCGCAATATCTCGCTCCGCCAGAAGGAATGTCGTCAGTCCTCCAATCGCGGCGACTGGCAGGCTGAGCGCCATGGCGACACCATGGAGATGCGTCGCGAGCGCGAACTGGTCACCTTTTGCGACGGCATCACCGTCCAGTCCCGGCGACATGGTTTCGAGACTCATCAAGATGGCCGAGAGCAGGCCGACAAATAGCAGAACCGCAAGCGCCAGCCAGAGTATCCGGAAAGGCATCATCCTCATTCCTATGGTGTTTTTGGCCGTTCGCCACAAAATGGGTGTTTGATGGATAAAACGGGATGCAGATGAAACCGCAATAGGCTAGGGCGGTGGAATGGATCAGTTAATGCTCATTCCTGTCACCTCGCTCTTGATCGCGGCAAATGTCCTTGTCAGCCTTTACGCGCTGTCAAACCCGCCCTTCATGGAAAAGAACCTGTTTCATGTCGGTCCCATTCTATCGGGCGGTGAATATCACCGAATGGTCACGAGCGGCTTCCTGCATGGCGGCTTCCTCCACCTTTTCGTGAACATGTATGTGCTGTTTATGTTTGGCGGCTTTGTGGAACAGGTCCTCGGCACCACGGGCTATCTGGCCGTCTATTTTGCGGCTCTGCTAGGCGGTAATGCCTGGGCATTGCTCGAGAACAAGAACAAAACCTCTTACCGTGCTCTGGGTGCCTCTGGCGCGACTTCAGGCATTGTCATGAGTTTCATCCTGTTCAGGCCGTTTGAACAGTTGATGATTTTTCCCATCCCATTCTTCATGCCAGCTGTCCTGATTGGCGTTCTGTTTCTGGTCGGCTCCGCGATCCTGGCCCAGCGCGAGAACAAGACCATCGGGCATGAAGCACATCTGGGGGGCGCCTTGGCCGGCATTCTCGCCACTATTCTCATTGCGCCGGGCGCTTTCTCCGAGTTCGCGAACCAAGTCGCGCGGGCGCTCGGGGGGAGCTGATTTTGGGCGTCGTTTCGACAATTCTCGACCAGCGCATTGCGGACGGCGCATTGAGCCGCGACCCGGCGCAAGTCGACGCCGCGCTGAAACTCGATGATGTGCTCGATCGCCTGAAATCAAATGGCAAAGGCGGCTGGTTTTCCAGGCCGAAACCCGTGCGTGGCCTATACCTTTGGGGTGGGGTCGGGCGCGGCAAGTCAATGTTGATGGACCTGTTCTATGCCGAGGCGCCCGTCAAAGCGATGCGCGTGCACTTTCACGAATTCATGGGCCGGGTTCAGGACCGCCTCAACACAGCGCGCAAACGCCGCGATGTCAGCAATCCGATCTTCCCGGTCGCCAAACAGTTTGCCGCAGAAGCGAAGCTGATTTGTTTCGACGAGTTTCAGGTCACTCAGATCGCTGATGCCATGATCCTGGCCGGCTTGTTTGAGGATCTGTTCAAGCGCGGGGTCACCATCGTGGCGACTTCGAACCGTCATCCGGACGAACTCTACAAGGATGGCCTCAATCGTCATCTCTTCCTGCCCTTTATTGATTTGCTGAAATCTCAAGCAGAGATTTTCGAGCTGGCCTCAGAGCGCGACTATCGTCTCGAACGCCTGACGGAGGCCCCGGTCTGGTACGCCACACAGGAAGGGGCGGCAGCTCTGGATCGGGCGTTCGACCGCCTGACACTCGGCGCGGCGCCGCAAAGCTGTGTGCTGACGGTCAAAGGGCGCAAGGTCCCCGTGACCCGAGCAGCCGCCGGCGTCGCCAGGTTCAGCTTTGATGAGCTCTGTGCCCAGCCTTTATGGGCCGAGGATTATCGCGCCATTGCGGCGACTTTCCACACGGTGCTGCTGGAAGATATCCCGGTTCTAAAACCCAATAAGAGAAACGAGGCGGCCCGTTTCGTCGCTTTGATCGACACGCTGTATGAAGCCAAGGTCAAACTGGTCGCCAGCGCCGCGGCTGAGCCGGAGCAATTATATCCTCAGGGTGATGGCAGCTTTGAATTCCAGCGCACGGCAAGTCGACTGCATGAAATGAGGTCCATCGAATATATGGCGGAAGCGCACATAGTTCCGATGGACCAGAAGTAAGCCCGCATTGTTGGCGGAAACTGGGAGGGAGGAAACGTCTCGCGCCAGCCAATGCGAAGAGAGATGACTCTCTCTAACATGTCTTACGCGGGCCGTTCGAAACTGGATCAAAATAATTTTTGTGGCAGTTTGCAAGGAAATGAGCATTCTGCTTGGACAAAGTAATAAGAGAACCGATTGCGATGCTGACTCGTCGTCTAGTATACACCTTCATGGTCGCCGCTCTGGCCGCATGTACCCCGAATACGGGCTTTGAGCCGGAACGTTTTTCCGCTGAACCCGCCATCGAGATGTTGCAGGCCTTGAGCGCTGATGAGTTGAAAGGCCGCAAAGTTGGCACCGAAGAAAATGCTCGTGCGCGCGCCATGATTATCGAACGATTTGAAGCATTGGGTGTTGCCCCGGCAGGCGATGGTTTCGAGCACCCCTTTGTCTATGGCACATTTGCTGACCCGGAAACGGGTGCGGACGCTGCGCCGGCCAAAAGCGGGGTCAACATTATCGGTCGAATTGCGGGGACATCTGACACCGACCTATCCATGATCATGACCGCGCATTACGATCATGTCGGTGTCATTGATGGCGAGATCCACAATGGCGCGGATGACAATGCGTCGGGTGTGGTTGGATTGCTTGCGGCGGCTGAATTTTTTGCGAACAATCCGCCCGAGCATGACGTCATCTTCCTGGCCTTTGATGCCGAGGAAGATCGATTGGGTGGGGCGATTGCCTTTGTGGCAGATCCCTATGTGTCGCTCGACAATGTGGCCCTGAACGTCAATTTCGACATGCTTTCGCGTGGCGACAATGGAATCCTATGGGCGTCCGGAACGCATCACTGGCCGGCGATGAAACCGATCATAAGCGATCTTGCCGCGCAGGCGCCGGTCGACATCAAAATGGGATTTGATGAAGGCGATGGGCGTGAAGACTGGACGCTCCTGTCCGATCATGCCGCGTTTTTCCGCGCCGGGATTCCGCACCTTTATTTCGGGGTTGAGGATCATCCGGACTATCACAAGCCAACGGATGATTTCGAGCGGATCGATCAGGACTGGTTTTTGAAATCGGTTGAGAGCGTGATCATGGTTGCGGCCGAAATGGATGTGCGGCTGGATGACATCTACGCGATGCGAATGGCCGCCGCCGCAGGATAGGCAAAATGCTATGGCGGTGATTTCGAACGGCTTTTTTGACGTTTGGAATGAGACTGATTTTCAATCGCCTTGCAAATGCTTCGCACTATCATAATCAACTGTTTTTATTGTGTTTTTTCTTGATTTTCAGGGATTCAGGCCTATCTTGCCGGGCATAGGTAATTATACGGAGTCCCGGCTATGAAAGGCGACGCAAAAGTCATCGAATTTCTCAACAAGGCGTTGAAGAATGAACTCACCGCGATCAATCAGTATTTCCTGCATTCCCGGATGCTCAAGGATTGGGGTGTCAGCAAACTTGGCGATTATGAGTATAAGGAATCCATCGAGGAGATGAATCACGCGGATTGGCTGATCGAACGTATTCTCTTCCTGGGCGGCCTTCCGAACTTGCAGGATCTCGGCAAGCTGCGCATTGGCGAAAGCGTTGAAGAGATCCTGAAATGTGATTTGGCGCTGGAAGAAGACGCCATTCCATTGCTGCGCGACGCAATGGGACATTGCGAAAGTGTTCGCGATTTTGTCAGCCGCGACCTGTTTGGAAAAATCCTGCACAATGAGGAAGAACATGTCGATTATATCGAGACACAATTCGATCTGATCGAACGGATTGGCATTGAGAGCTATACGCACCTACAATCAGAGGCCAACGCCCACTAAACACGAGAAGCGCGAAGGAGCGGCAAATGTCGAAGACCACAATTTTTGAGTATAAAGGCGACACTCAAACGGTCACGTGGGATCGACGATTGTGCATTCATGTCGGCGAATGCGGCCGCGCCAAAGGCGATCTGTTTGTCGGCGGGCGGGATCCCTGGTGCGATCCCAATGTTTCGGACCAGGCTGATATTGCAGATGTGGTCGCGCGCTGTCCGACAGGCGCGCTCGCCGTCCGTGATCAGGACGGCAATGCCGTCATTGAAGCGGCGCCAGACGAGAATGAGGTCCTGATCGCGAATGATGGGCCGCTTTATGTCTCGGGTGACTTGTCGATTGATGGGGCCAGCGACGATATGCAAAGCGCGACACGTCGGGCGGCCCTGTGCCGCTGTGGCGCGTCCAAGAACAAACCCTTTTGCGACAATTCCCACCGCGATATTGATTTCCAGGATGCCGGCGCGATTGGTGAAAAGGGATTACCGGAAATCGAAGCGGGCGGCCCACTCGAAATCAAACGCATTCCCGATGGACCGATCGAAGTCAGTGGCAATTTCACCATTCGCGCGGGGTCGGGTCGGAAAGCCTGGTCAGGCCGCAAAGCCTATCTCTGCCGCTGCGGTCAGTCGGCCAATAAGCCATTCTGCGATGGCGCGCACAATGCAGCAGGTTTCAAGGCCGATTAAATTTCAGATCTTACCACGTGCCAGCATTCGGTCGAATCCAGCCCAGAATTGCGCGCGCTTGTCCGGCTTTTCCATCAGGATCTCATGCATGGCCTGATCGACTGTGATATGCTCGCACTTGGGCAGATGACCGGCAACATGGGCGTGTGAGCGGTTATCGACCAGTTTCTCATCCGCTGCGCTGGCCACAAATACCGGGATATCAATCGCGCGCAGAACTTCTGGTCTTGAGATCCGGTTGAAGATATCCAGCGACGCGCCGAGCCACCCCCAAGTAACAGGACCAAGCGACAATTCAGGCGCTGCATCGGTCAAGTCGCGATTCATCTGCCAGTGCGGTTCGTCATAGGTGACGACATTCTCTTCGAACTTCTCTGGTGGTCCAGGTTTCTGTGCAAAGTCATCTGACCGACCCATGACCCGCATCGCCCAGATGAAATAGCGTTGTACCCGGCCAAGTGGCAGGCCCCACATGGGGGCGCAAAACGCTGCAGCCTCGACCCGGACCAGGCCCTGACCAATCGCTGCCAGCGCGATCGCGCCACCCATGGAATGCGCCAGCGAGACATACGGTCTTGGCAACTCTTCCATCGCGTCGAGGCCATTGCGCAAGGCGCCCATAAAGGTCTCAAACCGATCGATATGGCCTTTTTGCGGATCATCCAGCAAGCGCTGAGACAGACCCTGACCGGGCCAGTCAATGATCAGTACCGCGAAGCCGCGCTCTTGCAGCTCTCGTGCGACTTCAAAATACTTTTCGATGAATTCGGTTCGCCCCGGGCAAACGATACAGGTCCCGCGCGGGTTCTCTGCCGTCGCGGGCGAAAGGCACGCCCGCAAACGGCGCCCGCCGACCCCCTCGAACCAGATGATCCGAGCGCCCTCTGGGCGGGGATTGCCGGGCACATCAACGATGCGGTCGGGATATTGTTCGAGCATGCGTTTGTCCAAAACGAAAAAGGCCTCATCCAGCGTCTAAGCCGGATGGGGCCTTCAATCAAATCATCTGCTGATCAAGCTTAAGAGAGCTTGCTCATGATGCTTTGCAGTTGCATCGCAACAGACATGTCGCCGAGTACTTTCAGCTTGCCTTGCATGAATGCCATGGTTGGGTCCATTTGACCTGCGGCCAGTTTGCCGAAATCGTCCCAGTCAACTTTGACCGTCGCGTCGGCTTCAGCATCGTCATTGTTCGCAACGCCGGCAGCGCCATCGATGAACAGTCTACCGACATCACCAAAGTCAAACTTTACTTTCTTTGCAAAACCACTGTCCCCGCCAGCAACGGCTGCGGCGGCTTTTGAGGTCAATTCTGCGAGATCCATGAGGAAGCCTCCCTGTCTTATGCTCCTGCTGTCGATAAAGCAGGCCTGACAGGGCGATGCAAGGGTACCGCTTACGTAAACTGCAGCAGTTTGGAATTCCGTTTTAAATCAAGGAGGCGATTTGGCCTTGACCGGCCGCTGCGGAAGGTTTCGAAACAGGGCTATGTCGTGGGAAAAATCAATCGAAGAATTGCGCCGTCGCGAGCGGCTGGCCGAGCGTATGGGCGGGGACGAGCCTGTTTCGCGCCAAAAGGGCCGGGGCAAACTGACTGTGCGCGAGCGGGTCGCCTTCTTGGTCGATCCTGGCAGTTTTCACGAGATCGGAAAAATCGCGGGCCGGGCCGTCTATGATGCTGATGAAGAACTCGAAGATTTCATGGCCTCCAATTCCGTGGTCGGACGGGCGCGGATCAATGACCGACCGGTCTTTATACTCGGTGATGATTTCACTGTGCGGGGCGGCGCTGCAGATGCCTCAATTCGGGGCAAGCTGCTACAGTCTCTGAAGCAGAGCCAGGAATATCGCATGCCGCTTGTGCAGCTGATTGATGGCACCGGGGGTGGCGGCTCGATCAAGATGTTCGAGCAGGACCCGCGCACCTACATTCCTGAAACGCCAGGCTGGGAATATATCGTCACGGGCATGTCGGAAGTGCCGTATGTCTCGCTTGGCCTGGGCCCTTGCGCAGGCATGGGCGCCGGACGGCTGGCGGCGAGCCATTTCTCGGTCCTGGTCAAAGGCCTGTCTCAGGTGTTCGTCGCCGGCCCGCCCGTGACCCGAGCGCTCGGCGAAGACGTGACCAAGGAAGAATTAGGCGGCTGGCAAATTCAGGCTCGCAATGGCACTGTGGATGCGGTGGTTGATAGCGAAGCCGACGCCTTCGAAGCGGCCCGGCAATTTCTTTCCTATTTGCCATCCTCCGTACACGAATTACCGCCAGTCGTGACGCCGACAGATGATCCGATTCGCAAGGAAGAAAGCTTGCTGTCTCTTGTGCCGACCGATGGCAAGACGCCCTACAAGCCGCGCAAAATCATCGCCGCGACGGTCGACAAAGGCAGCTTTTTCGAGATTGGCGAGCAATGGGGGCGCGGCATCGTGACGGGTTTCGCGCGCGTCGACGGTCACCCCGTCGGCATCCTGGCCGGTGATCCCTTCTTCCTGGATGGCGCCTGGACAGCCGATGTCTGTGACAAGGTCACGCGCCATATGGATCTGTGCTCGACTTTTCACTTACCGGTCATCCATTTTGTTGATTGCCCAGGGTTTGCCTGCGGGGTGAAGCATGAGACCGCCGGCGTGACACGCAAAGGCGTCCGCGCCATGGCCGCTGTGTATCAGGCGACGGTGCCGATTTGCGCCGTCGTCATTCGCAAAGCCTATGGTCTGGCGGGCAGCGCCATGTTCAATCCATCCAAAGCAAAATGGCGCTATTGCTGGCCGAGCGGGGATTGGGGATCGCTGCCAATGGCGGGGGGAATCGAAGCGGCCTATCGCAAGGAAATTCTCGAGGCTGAGGACAAGGAGGCCTACTTGAAAAGCCTCTACAAGCGCTTTGACGCGATCGCATCGCCATTCCGCACGGCAGAGGCCTTCTTCGCCGAAGAGATTATCGACCCGCGGGATACGCGACCGCTTCTGGTTGACTTTGTACACCATGCCTGGCGGGTTCTGGAAACCGGAACCACGCGATTCGGTCCACGTCCTTGAGGGAGACAATATGATGATCTTCCGCATGACAGTATTCGCGGGTGTCACTGGTTTGCTGATGGCGTGTGGCGGTCCAGTGGAACCAGCTGAGTCCGTTTCGATCGAGCGCGATTCCGGGAGCGTGCTTTGGTCCGGTTTACCGCCTCGGTCGCATGATCATGTCAATCGGCGCCTTGATGAGATCGAGGCCTTGCCTGTCATGCAGGCCGGGGCCCTGTTCATTGGCGACAGCATCACCGAGGCTGCCCCCCTGTCCACCATGTTCCCGAACGTGCAGACGGCAAATCATGGCATCGCCTGGGACACCACGGACGGGGTTTTGCTGCGCATGAACCAGATCACGCGCCATCGTCCAGAACGTATCTTCCTGATGATCGGAACCAATGATACGGACCATTCATCGGATCCCGCGCGCGTCAGTGAAAACACGATCAGGATTACAGACGCGATCATCGCGGCTCTGCCGGATACAGAATTGTACGTGGTTTCGGTTCTGCCGCGCAACGAGCCGAACAATAGCGTCGTTTCGACCTTCAATCAGACCGTGCGGGAGGCGGCTGCTGACCGGCCCTATGTCTATCTCGATCTTGCGCGATCCATGCGCGCGCCGAATGGCGAACTGCGTCCGGAGCTCACGAACGATAATCTGCATCTGAACGCTGATGGATATAACGTGTGGGCCATCGTCCTGGCGGATTGCGTTCGAAATGGTTGCCCGGAAGGTCTAAGCCAATAATTACAAACCGACCTTGAGCGCCATCAGCAGCGCGCATCAATCATCGCGCGCATAGTCAATGCTCATGAATGTGCGCCAGCCTGACTCCGTCAGAACCGAGTCCGTAGCCGCCAGTCCATCCGCCTGCAAACGGTAGACAGAGCGTCCAATCTCGCTTGTCGCATCGCCCCAGATCACGGTCAGCGTATCGTCCTCAAACGACCCTCCAAGAGGCAGGATCTGGCCGCGCGAATCCTCCCAGATGCCGTCAACTTCACCGTCGATGATGCGGTACAGGCCGCGGCCTGAAAAGATCCGCGTGCCATCTTTATTGCTGACAATGGAATAGTCCTGCACGAGATGCGATTCATGTTGTCCAGGGCGCCAGATCGCGGTGCAGGTGGCGGGCACGCCCCAGGCATCACAAGCGCCTTGCCAATCCCCGACGAAACGGAATGAAGCTGGTGCAGCTGCTGCGCAAACTGGTGCAAACAAGGCGCAACTGGCTGCAATTGCGGTGATCAGTTTGGACATAAGGGTCTCCTTTTTTGCCGGGGTCCATATGTCTAGACGAATGGTGCCGACCAAAACTGACACGGATCGGACTCTTTCGCATATGGAATTCGATTGGCAGTGTTGCGTGTATCATTTGGCGACTCCAACCCGGTCCAGCGCAGCATCGCGATCAACCACCCTTCTCGGACGCGAATTCCTGTGATTAATTCAAACGTCGGGAAACAGTGTGGGGAACAAATGAAAATCATGACGGCCAGTCTCGCTGCGGCATTTGCGGCGCTCGCATTCAGTGCGCCCGCTTTGGCAGAGCATCACGCATCAAAGGAGGAGAAAACGGTGCAGGTTCAGTATCTTGAAATTGTGACCCCTGAGGTCGAGGCGACTTGTCAGGCCCTGGCGGCGCAGCATGGGGTGACCTTTGGCGAGCCGGTGGCCATGCTGGGCAATGCCCGCACCGCCTCCCTCGCGGGCGGCGGTCGGATTTCCGTTCGAGGCCCGTTGCGCGATGACGAGGCGCCGGTGGTGCGGCCATATCTTCTGGTAACGGATATTGAAGCTGCAATCGCTGCGGCGGAAGCTGCCGGAGCCGAATTTGCCATGCGGGCGACGCCGATCCCTGGTGAGGGAACGTTCGCCATCTATATGCTGGGCGGCATCGAACATGGGATCTGGCAGGAATAGGCACGATGTTGCCGACCCTTCTGCTGCTGTCCAGCCTTGTCGCGGGAAAAACGCTAGCGCGTGCGGCCCGGCAGGCGGGCAGTTTGGTTTCTGATTTGGTTTGGTCTCTGAGACCCTCATCCTGAGTCTGGCGAAGGATAAAGGGTCGGGCTTCCGGAAAGCTCCGCCTCGTCCTTCGTCAGGCTCAGGATGAGGCGTTCGGGGATTGGGAGCTAGCCTGGTTCGAGACGTACCGCGGTCCGACTATCCCGGGCTTGACCCGGGACCTCGGTCCACAAGTCCGGAAGCCACGAGGGAGATCCCGGATCAAGTCCGGGACAATCGGATATGAGCGAGATGGCCCGTTCAAAGACCTGCGGGCACATGTCCTCGACATCACTCGGGGCATAAAAACGCGTGCCCAGATCATAAGCCGCAAAGTTCCGCGCCATGCCTTCGAACAATGGCACCCAGGCCCGGCCATAGCGATCGACCTGGACAAAGGCTTGCCGCCCGGTCGCTGCTGACCAGCGATCAATCCGCCACAGCTCCAGGAACAGGATCGGCCAGAAGAAGACGGCAACCTGTCTGTAATGGGCGAAGAGATAGCGGTGAATGATCATGCGGAGAAGCATAAGCGCATCTTGAACCCGGTCGGATTCAAACCTCGCGCATCCCCGCGCAGGCGGGGATCTCTGGCCACCAAGACAGGGACTCGCCGTACCAGATCCACGCCTGCGCGGGGATGAGCGAAAGGAAGGCGGAGGAATGCGCGGACCCCATATCCGTATTGCCAGCACAAGCTGGCACCTATGGCGGCTGGCTGAGATGCTCAACCTCGATGGATCTTGACTGACGTCAGGCATGCGGGGTCCGGCAAATGACCCCTCTAGGCGGGGCCGCAGGACAGTGCGTCCTGATTGGCGAGGATGCCGGGCATGTCTGACGCATCGGCGGCAAAACGCCGGATCAGCACAATGCCCTTGGCCGTTGGCGAAACAATCGGCGTGCCGCCCAGGTCTGCCGTCGACTGCCCCTCCAGGGCCAGGACAAAGTCGAAGCTCTGATCGGCCAGGGCCTGATCATTGACCACGAAGAAATTGTCCGAATTCTGCTGATAGGCGGATAGCGACCAGTAGCGCGGCCAGGTCTCCCCCGAGATCCGCACAGGTCCATCACTGAGATCATAGGCCATGGATGAGATAATGCTGTCCGGATTAGCCCGGCGCGCGGCATTGGCGCGCGGGCCATAGACCTGATTGTGGAAACAGGCATTCCAGCCACCCGCCCCGGCGGCGATACGTGCCTCTATCGTCGACATGACCTTGATCGGCGCTTGCTGCACGATCAGGTTGCGCGTGATGAAAAAGGTCAGCGCGGCCAAAGCCACGGCGCCGAGCAGGTAAATCACAAATCGGTTCAGCATGAGACCCGCTCCACAGTCGGCAATTCGATATTGGGCAGGATCGCGCGCATCGCCTCGCTCGGATTATAGACCCGCAGCATCAATTCGAACGACTTGTCCGGCGCCGCCTGCGATGGCAGCCAGGCGCCGTCCTGTGGCGTCGGCCCGACCAGGATCTCCCACGTCTCATTGTCATCGCGCGGCACAGACACGCTGTTCCAACTCGACCGGTTCTCCGTGTTCGGGACGTAATGCTGGGTGATGCTGTCATACAGCGTCAAAGACCACCATCGTGTGTCCATCGGTCCACCCCGGACACGATACGTGCACTGCGACTGCAAGGGCGCGCCAGCATCGTCCTCCGCCGCCACGAAATAGACGGCTTCTTTGGCGGACAAGCCAAGCGGGCCGCCAATTGCGACGCGGGCGCGTTCAACATCAGAGGCCGCAGCGGCTCCAATCTTGTCGGAATAGAGCCACGGGCCCTCGACGCGTTCGAAGGTCCCGAAAACGGAGTCCTGACCGGTCAGGTTGCTGAGCGTCAGCGCGCGGGCGGCAAAGAAACTGGCCGCGATGATTAAAGCGGCGCCAATGACAAGGATCAGATATTTCAAGGCCGCCCTCCAGACTTTCCTTCCTCACTGGCTAGCCGAGAAAGGCGGCTTGTTCAAATCTCAATACCCATCATCCCGACTGACGCGTGCTCGCATACCAGACATAGAAACTGAGTATGATGGCGGCAGAAGAGACCAGCGTCATCACAGTTCCCGGGATGAAATGGACATAGCCGGGCAAGTCGACAAAGACGAAATAGCCAAAGTCGAGCAAGCCGCCCACCATGGCGGTGACCCAGATCGCCGTTATGTTCCGGCGCCAGATGAAGACGGCGCCGACGACGGTTGCAAAGCCACCCCAGAGCAGGTTCCAGGCATGCTGATTGAGGATACCGCCCACTGCCGCATGATAATCCGCTTGCAGGTCTTCCGCCGGGATCGCATCGGCAATCGCGGCAAATCCGGCTGACGCATCAGCAGGAATGACGATGAAGCCGGCCAGCATATGCACCAGGCCCCAGATGACCCAAAGTATGGCGGCGAGTTTTAACAAAGATGACTGGACATTTGACATGAAACCGCTCCTCAGCTGACAGTCAGGCATGCCGCGCCTTGGCGTCGGCCAGGTCAATGGATATGAAATAGTTGACTGAGTCAACTAAAGGATAATGGTTTGAACAAGGACGCGACCCTTGCCTTGCAGATTGACCGGCTGATGCGTCGGTTTCATTCCGACATGCATCCGCGCGCGCAGAACGTGGATGCGGACAAGGTCGGGCCGATTGGCGGCATGATCCTGTTTGTGATCTCGGAACAGAGCCCGATTACGGCGGGCGAAATTGGCACGCTGCTCGGCCGGGACAAATCCCAGATCTCGCGCATTGTCAGCCTGCTCATCCGCAAGGGCCTGATCGAGAAGACGGCGCCGGACGGCGATGCCCGCCGCGCCCCGCTGCGCCTGTCTGACAAGGGCGCGCTGCAAGTGGCGGCCTTTCATGGCGCGCTGGTCGAGACCAGCAAGAGTGTCCTCGGTCCTTTGAGCCGGGACGAGCGCGCCCGGTTCTCAGAGCTGTTGGCGAAGATCCTGGGCGCACAAGGAAAGACCGACTCCTAAACCATCGCGTCGGCAATGTCCTTTGAGCGGGCCGGCACGTCCTGTGTCTGGACGGCACCGATCTCGAGAAATTCCATGGCCGCATTCCTGGCGGCGCCATAAGCGATGCGGGCGAGATCGGTGCCGAGGCTGACGCGCTTGACGCCGACCACTTCCAGATCCCGGGCCGAATGCGGCATTTGCCGGAAGCCGATCAGCACATTGACCGGCTGCGTGAGCGCATCACAGATCTGCTGTATCTGACCGAGATCGACCAGGCCCGGGGCGTGAAGGACATCCGCGCCAGCGGCCTCATAGGCTTTGAGCCGGGCCAGGCAATCATCTAAATCGCGATCGCCAGCGGCAAAATGTTCGCACCGCGCGGTCAGGACAAAATCACCCGGCACGGCGCGGGCGGCTTCCACGGCAGCCTCAATCCGTTCCACTGACAGGTTCATTTCAAACGTACCGCCGGAATAGGGATCAGCGGCATCTTCGATGGAACATCCCGCCAGACCCGTCTCGGCCGCGGCTTTCACCGTCGCGGCGACGGCTTCAGGGCTTTCGCCAAAGCCAGGCCCGAGATCTGCCGAGACCGGGATGGAGACCGCGCGGCACAAGGCGCGGCAATGTGCCAGTTTTTCCTCCAGGCTGACCGCGCCATCGCGCTTGCCGACGGCCCAGGCAAATCCACCCGACGTGGTGGCGAGCGCTTTGAAGCCGAGGCTTTGCAGGATTTTGGCGCTGCCGACATCCCACGGATTTGGCAGAAGCAAAGCTTCGGACTGGTGATGAAGCTCGCGAAAGCTGAGTTCATGCGATGGGGATTCCTGGGACATTCTACGCTCCTTCAGACTTGATTTCACGGCAGAATTCTGAAATTCAGCCGGTTATTGCGCATATACTACATATGTGTAGTATTGAGTCCATATATGACGTTACGCCAAGGAGGCGCGCGGTGGCGGCCAAAGATCTTCGTCTCTATTTTCTCGTCCAGACGGCGGCGGCGGCGCTCAAGAAGCGGGCCGATGACCTGTTGCTGACCTCGACTGACCTGACCACCGCGCAAACCGCCGCCATGGCGATCATTGCAGCGCGTGAGCCGCTCTCCATGCGCGCTCTGGCGGACGCGCTGATGCAACGCGAAAGCGCCATGACCACGATGATCCGTCGGCTGGAGGCCAAGGGCCTGATCACCAGGACCCGCGCGAAAACCGACAAACGGCAATGGCAGATCGCGCTGACGCCGCTTGGGCGGGCCGGGCTGACAAAATCGCGCGAGACCTTCGCAAAGATCAATGCTGCGCTCGATGACGCGTTCAGCGCGGCGGAGCAGCAATCCCTGGCCGAGGATCTGACCAGGCTCCGCGCCCTGTTCAGGGGCGCGGCCCGCTAATCCTCGTCCAGTTCCGCAATGGCGCTGTGGATGTGGCTGACCACGACGGACCCCTGGCCGACCGCGGAGGCGACTCGTTTCACAGATCCGGCCCGGACATCGCCGACCGCGTAGACGCGTGGCCAGCTGGTCTCATACTCACTCGGCATCCGTTCGATCGGCCAGCCTGCTTTGACCAGATCGATATTGGCGAGGTCGATCCCGGTCTGGACAAAGCCGGTTGTGTCGCAGGTCATATTCTCCGGCAGCCAGCGGGTGAACGGCCGCGCGCCGACAAACAGGAACACGAAGGGCGCCTCGCACGTGCCGGTCGCACCGGTCGAGCGGTGCTTGTGGCTGATCGAGACCAACCGGTCGTCCATCTCGTCGGCGCCGTCAACGCCATGCAGGTGCGAAATCTCGGTCTCCGGGTGGAGGATAATGTTCGGCGTTTCTTCCAGCCGTTTGACCAGATATTCCGACATCGTGTCCCTGATATCGGCGCGGCGATACATGACATGCACTTTGGAGGCCGACCCGCTCAGAAACACGGCGCCCTGGCCCGCGGAGTTGCCAGCGCCAACCACGACGACTTCCGAGCCGCCACACAATTGGGCTTCCATCGGCGTCGCGCCATAATAGATGCCGCGGCCCTCAAACCGTTCAATATGCTCCAGCGGCAGGCGCTGATACTGCGCCCCTGTGGCGATCACCACCGCCCTGGACGAGATCGAGCGGCCATCGGTCAGGCCAATCGCGAACCCGTCGCCGACCCGTTCCAGCGAGGCCGCCTTGACCGGGGCGGTCAGGCTGACCCCGAATTTCAGCGCCTGGATCACGGCGCGCTCGGTCAGTTCCTGGCCGGACACGCCGGTCGGGAAGCCGAGATAGTTCTCGATCTTGGACGAGGTCCCGGCCTGGCCGCCTGGATTGCCGGCATCAATGGTGATGACGCTAAGCCCTTCGGACGCGGCATAGACACTGGCGGCGAGCCCGGCTGGCCCGGCGCCAACCACGATGACATCAGCGCTGGCGCCATCCTTCAGCAAGTCAAAGCCGAAAGCATGCGAGATCTCGGTGGCGGTCGGCCGTACCAATACGTCCGACCCGCCGCGAAACACGACGGGCAGATCCGCCGGATCGATGCCTTTCGCCTCTAACAGTCTCTGCGCCAGCGGATCGGTTTCCGGTGACAGCCAGCGATGCGGAATGCCGAATTTCGACAACAGATCGCGGGCGGTGAAGACGAGCCGGTCCTGCGGCGCGCCAATGACAATGACCGAGCCATGATCGGCATTATGCGCGAAGGCCCGGCGCGCGGTCAGGGTCTGGACGATGATGTCGGACAGTTCGGAATTGGCGACGAGCAGATCCTGCAGCCGGTCATGTTCGATATGCAGCAGCTCACCCGCCTTGCCCATGGTCACGCGAACCAGCGAGGCGGCGCCGGTAATCACCGAAATGTCGCCGGTAAACTGGCCAGGTTCCATCCAGCCGACGCGTTTCGGGCCGTCCGGCGTGGTGACAAAAATATGCGTCTCGCCCGACAGGGTGACGAGGAAATCCTGATGCGTCTGGCCTTCTTCGGTCAGCAGGGCGTCCGCGTCATGCGCGCGGATGGTGCCATAGGCTTTCAACTGCTCGACCTGGGCCTCGCTGAACGTGTAATTGACATTTGCTGGAACGGTCGCCACCGGCCGATCTCCTTCTCGTCACCTCTGCGCCAGGTTGTGGTGCGCGGGTGAAAATCTATGTTGCGCGGCGGGGGGAGCAAGGGAGGATTGGGGGGAAATTCGACCCGGCTTCCGTAGCGTCCCAACCGCTTATCCGCCATTGGCCTGCCGCCCATCCTTCACTAGGCTTTTGGGGACACCCCCTGCCATGCAAAGGACACTCTGATGATCGATCTTTATACCTGGACCACGCCGAATGGCCGTAAGATTTCCATTGCCTTGGAAGAGATGGGCTTGCCATACAATGTCCACCCGATCGATATCGGTAATGACCAGCAATTCACGCCAGACTTCCTGGCCGTCAGCCCGAACAATAAGATCCCGGCCATTTATGATCAGGACACGAAAGTCAGCGTCTTCGAGTCTGGCGCCATCCTCATCTATCTGGCCGAGAAGAGCGGTCAATTCCTGCCAAAGGCCGCCGCCGACCGAGCCCGCGTTCTGGAATGGCTGATGTGGCAAATGGCCGGATTCGGGCCGATGCTGGGCCAGCTCAATCACTTCATGAACCGCGCGGACGAGCAAATGCCGCTCGCCATCCAGCGCTTCTTTGACGAAGCCATCCGCCTCTACAAGGTGCTCGACAAGCAATTGGCTGACCATGATTTTGTCGCTGGGGACTATTCGATTGCCGACATGGCGATCTATCCCTGGTCCGCTGTGGCGCTGACGCCTGTGCAAGGTGGCAGTGGTGAAAGTTTCGCCAATGTGGCCGCCTGGCATGAGCGTATGGCGGCGCGGGATGGGGTAAAAGCGGGGATGACGGTGCCGCCGTCCAGCTAGGCCGCTGCGGTCCCTCAAAACACGTCTCGGCACGCCAAACCGCCTCACAGGCTGTGGCCAACTTGTTTGGGCCGCCCATCACGAGACGGTTCGGTTGGGTCGGGAGAGATTGGACCGCTCCCGATCTTCCCGCAAGACCGGATGCTGGGCCCCACGGACAAGCCGTGGGGCGCGTGAAGGCGAGATGGCTCAAAGACTCCCCACGCGCCCCCCCTTCTCCCGGATGCGGGAGAAGGGCAGGGGATGAGGGCAAGATGGGTGCAGGAGATGAGATCTGCTCGAGTTCACGACCAATGGTGCCCTCACCCCAACCCCTCTCCCGCATCCGGGAGAGGGGCTCAGGACCGCGGCACCTTCACGGCTCTGCCCAACTTGTTTGGGCCGTCTAGCACGAGAGGGTTCAGTGGGGTCGGGAGAGATGGGACCGAACGTAGGTAACGTGGGTAAGGAAGCGGTGGCTCGGGACTATTCTAACCGTGTCAGACTGGAAGGTTTGAGCCTCTGTCTTCGGCGATCAAATATTCGGGCTGCCACCGCCCGATTTATTGAAACCAAGCAAGTGGTTTTGCTTGGTGAGGGGCCTGAGGACCATGCTTTTCACGGTTACCCTTCGGCGTAGCCTCTTCCTCGTTACCTTGTTTCCCCGTCACCCGAATCTTCAGTGAACCACCACATGGTAGCCGATGGGGATATTCAAAAGTTTGATCAAAGTTGATCCTCCGTTTTGAATAGTACATATGTAGAACAGATTCGCAGAAGAGTCGAGGTCAGGATGTTTAAGAACCAGACGATTGTCCTAGTTGGTGCCGGGGCCTCTGCGGAGTTTGGCCTTGGAACCGGAGTTGGCCTGTTCGAAGCGGCTGCTAAAGAAGACGAGAAGCTAACGTCGAAAGGCGGCGAACTCGCAGACAGACTTTTCCACTCGTTCTGGGAGTTCATTCGTTTCAACAATATGCATGGAGAACAAGAAGCATTCCGTAAACTCGTCGCAAAGCTCAAGGAAAGCCATTCTCAATCCATCGACCTATTTGCCTACAACAATCCGAGTTTCGCTAATATCGCTAAGCTCTACACGGCATGGAACCTAATACGAGATTTATATTTGGTATCCAATGAGCGCACTCACGATGGTCGTGCATTCAAAAGAGTCAGTCATAACTACAACTGGCGTTCGCCAAAAGTTGGCACTGGCGAAAACTTGAGAAATAATTGGATCGGAGAGCTTGCGAATCTGTTCTTGGGTGGTGCTGCAAACAGCGCAGACTTGGCGAACAACAAACTGATGTTTGTCACCTTCAACTACGACATGATTTTGGAGGAGACCTTCCCTTGGATTGTGAGATCTCAAGAGAGGTACGCCGATACTCCCGATGAATTGTTGCCGGAGATTATTCATCTGCATGGGCAAATAAATCGACCCAAGGAAGATCAATTGAACAAACTGTACTTTGAGGAACAAGCTTCAAATATTAAGTTCATATCTGATACTCTTGGCGCTCCTTCTGAAAACGTATCAAGAGCGCGAAGTGCGTTGGCAAATGCCGATCGCGTATACTCGATTGGATTCGCGTTTGAGGAGCTAAATGCTAATCTGCTAGCGGCTGGCCAATGGGGAAGGAAGACAGTCGCCTTGAATTTTGACGGAAATACCAAAGTCACAAACGCCATGAAGCGGGTTGGTGTGAGTGAATCAAATATTTGGAGTGGGTCCGATACGATTGCACTACCCGCTGGACTAGCTGCGAGCAGAGGCTTTTTCGATGCTCGGCCTATTATATGAAAAAATTCGGGCTCCTGTTGCGTGCCCACTCACCCCAGCACCGCATCCCCAACAAACGGATTATCCTTCCGTTCCTGCCCGAACGTGCTCATCGGTCCGTGCCCGGGCACAAAGCGCATGCCATCGCCCAGCGGCCAGAGATTGGTGACAATTGAATCCAGCAATTGCTGGTGATTGCCTTTCGGGAAGTCCGTGCGGCCGATGGAGCCGCGGAACAGGACGTCGCCGACAAAGGCGAGCTGGCCGGCCTGGTGATAGATGACGACATGGCCGGGCGTGTGGCCGGGGCAATGGGTGACGCCGAACGTCTCATCGCCGAGGGTCAGCGTGTCGCCTTCGTCGAGATAGCGGTCCGGCTGGACATTCTTGCCATCGGCAATGCCATATTTCGCGCCCTGGGCCTCGATCTCGTCGAGCAGCCATTGATCATCCTTGTGCGGGCCAATGATCGGGCAGCCCGTGCGCTCTTTCACCGCCGTGGCGGCGCCGGCATGGTCGAGATGACCATGGGTTAGCCAGACAGCGACAATCTTGACGCCAAACTGTTCGGCGGCGCCCATCAGGCGGTCAATCTCGCCGCCCGGGTCGACGAAGACGCCTTCCATGGTCTCGCGATGCCAGATCAGCGAGGTGTTCTGCTGCAGCGGGGTGACAGGGATGATACGAATGTCGAGTTTCGGTTGCGGCTGGTCGGTCATGCGGTCTCAGATAAGCTCTAATTGGAACGGGTAAAGGCGCTTTTTGAAAATGTCAGGCGCATCGTCGCGGCATTGTTGAGCAGCACGCCAAGCGCGAAATAGTAGAGGCCCGCCCGGGTCTCGAAGCCGATATAGATGCTGATCTGGCTGATCCCGATCAGCAAGGCGGCGAGGAAGACGTCCAGCATCGACCATTTGCCGAGTATGTTGAGCAGGCTGGCCAGTTTCGGGCTCGGCTCGGCGCCCTGGCGGAAAATAATCGCTGCGGTGATCGTCTTGGCCAGCGGGAAAATGCCGGAGAAGAAGATCACAACCAGGCCGAGAAAGGGCAGACCGCTCTCGAACAGGGTCTGGACGATGCCATAGAGATTATATTCCTGGCCGCCAAATCCGAACGTGTTCGGCTTCCAGATCGAGGGTAGGATCAGGCCGGTAATGATCAAGGCGGTCGAGGCATAAAGCGCCATTTCGCTGAGCACATCCCAGATCGATGTGGTCGGCGGCGCGGGGGTGGGCGAAGCAGTGTCCGTCATGGCGCCAGTGTTGCCTTGTGCATGGGCGCGGTCAACGTCTTTCCTGCACGCTCAGCCGGGATGGGCCTGGGCCCAGGCAATCGCGTCGTCGAGCCGGTCATCGCCCCAGAACAGCTCGCCCTGGACCAGGAAACTCGGCGCGCCGAACAGGCCATGCGCCTGCGCATCCTCGGTGCGTTGGCGCAGGTCTGCCTTGACCGAGTCGGACTGGGCCTTGTCGAACCAGGGCTCTGGCGCGGCGCCGCAGGCTTGCAGGGCGGCGGCGAGGGTTTCGGGCCTGGAAATGTCTTCGCCGCGCCCGAACTGGGCCTGGAACACGGCTTTGGCAAAAGCCCCGCACCAGGGCTGATCCAGGGCCGCGGTCATGATCCGCGCGGCGTGCAGGCCATTGGCGGGGAAGATGTCCGGGCGCTGAAAAGGCAGGCCGAACCGGGCCGCCCGGCGGGCCACATCGCGCCACATATAGGCGCCCTTGATCGGATCGAGCACAAAAGGCGAGGTGGACAGGCCCTTGGCCTGAAACACCGGACCGAGCAGGAAGGGCTTCCATTCGAATGCCACGCCCGCCGCCTCGCACGCGGCTTCGGCCCGGGACACGGTGAGATAGGAATAGGTGCTGGCAAACTCGAACCAGATTTCGACCGTCATGAGGCCCTTCGCTTCCTGTGGGGCGGCTGATATCGTGTCTTAAGCCGCCA